>JAFUUX010000148.1 GCA_017471325.1 Lachnospiraceae bacterium
AGTAAGCGCAATAAATAATTGCGCTTACTATAACGCTCCGCGAGGATGCGCACGGATTTTGTAAGGAAATATGCCGCTTTCAGCGGCCAAAATCCGGCGCAGTAAACGACAAAACGAAAATAGTTTTGTCGTTTACTAAAGTTATCAAAACAGAAAAGTGAAGCGTTCGGAACAGTACAGTAAGAAAGAACACTTCCCGGAGAGCAGAAAATGAAATTAGAGGCATATCTGAATGCGGGCGTGAGTCCGTTTCATGTGGTACAGACAGTAAAGGAGCGGCTTACGGAGTCCGGTTTTGAGGAGATATCTTTTGGCGCGGACCACAAACTGGCGGAAGGAAAAGGATATCTGATGACGCCTTACCCTTCGGTCCTGTTTGCATTCCGTATCGATACCTGGAAGCGCGGCATGCATATCGCGGCGGCGCATACGGACTGGCCGGCCTTTAAACTGAAGCCGCAGCCGGACATAAAAGACAGCTCCTATCTGCGTGTCAATACAGAGCCTTACGGAGGGATGTTAAAGCGTACCTGGTTTGACCGTCCTTTAGGCCTGGCCGGAAAAGTAATGCTGCGCAATGTGCAGGATCCGTACCATCCGGGGGAGGTTTTGTTTGACAGCGGTGCGCCCTGGCTGATCATTCCCAGCCTGGCACCGCATCTGGACCGTGAGATCGAGACCAGGGAGATCGATGCGCAGAAAGTGCTGATGCCGCTTTACGGAACGGGGCAGGAAGGCAGTTTCATGGAAAAGGTCGCGGAAAAACTGGGTGTGGCGGAAGAAGAGATCCTGGATTATGATCTGTATCTGTACAATATGGATCCGGCGCAGGTAACAGGGGCAGACAGTGATCTGCTCTGCGCGCCGCGGATCGATAATATCGCTTCGGTTGCGGCTCTGACGGAGGGGATCGCGCAGGTGACGGAACCGTCAGCGGGGATCAGCCTGATCGCCCTGTTTGATAATGAGGAGATCGGCAGCAGGAGTAAACAGGGCGCGGATTCAGAACTGCTGCGCATGGTGCTGGAGCATATCCGGCGGCAGATGGGGCTGGAAGGGAGCATAGCGGATGAACTGGCTGAGAGCATGCTTTTGTCGGTAGACGGTGCTCATGCCATGCACCCGAATTACAAAGATAAAAGTGATGAGACGGCAAGGGCGTTCCTGGGCGGCGGCGTGGTCTTAAAGACCAGTGCCGGCCAGCGCTATGTGACGGACAGCCGGGCCTCGGCGATCATAAAGGGTCTGTGCGCGGAGCATGGGATCACGCTGCAGCAGCAGGCAAACCGTTCCGGGGCACCGGGCGGGCAGACGCTGGGCCCTATTGCATCTTCTTACCTGCCCATGCTGGCGGCGGATCTGGGTATCCCCATGCTGGCCATGCATTCGGCCAGGGAACTGGCACATATCCGGGATTATGAGGCACTGGAAGCGCTGATGCGGGTATTTTTGTAGGAACGTGGTACCGGCGCTTCAGGCCGGAGGAGATTCACTGAAAGAGGAACGGAAAGGAACAGGGGAGATATGAATGACGATTTTCTAAGTGCGATGAGCCGGATGCGCGGCGGTTCGGACTATACGCTGGAAGAGATCGAACTGGCGGAAAAGCGGATGAAGAAAAAGGGCGGCACGCTGCAGGAAAACCTGGAGATCGTGACCGGCAAAAAGCCATCCCCGCCGCAATCGACATTTACGGATTTTGTGGGATCACAATTAGCGGGGCTGAAGGATCTGGCAGGGCAGCTGGCTTCCCGGCAGGAGATGCCGAAAGCGCCGGGGGCGCAGGATCCTGTTTCGGCAGCAGCAAAGCAGAATATGTCAAAAACCGCGGCAGCAGAAACGGCAGGCAGGGAGCCGGCCGCGGAAGCGGCAAAGCATATCATGTCGGCGGATGAAGCCGTGAGTGCCATGAATGCCCAGCTGGCAAAGAATCACGAGGAACTGGAGCGTGAACTGCGGGAACTGAATAAAAACCTGGCAGAAGAGAAAAACTTCGGTATCGGGGAAAAGGCTGCAGCAGATCTGGCGGAAACGGCAGCAGAGGAGAAGAAAAAAGAGGATGCGCTGCTGGAGGGGGAGAATGCTCTGGATGCTTTTGCCGGCCTTACGGATGCGCTGGAACAGAAGGTGGTGGGCCAGAAAGAATTTTTAAAGAAACTGGTGATCGCATTTAAGCGCCCCTATGTGATGCCGCCGGAGGGTGTGAAAGCGCGGAATGCCATCCTGCTGTCCGGACGGGACGATACGGGTAAGCATTATGCCCTGTGTGAACTGGCGAAAGAACTGCAGCAGCGCAGACTGATCCGGACATCGGAGATACAGACCATTGATCTGGGCATCTATACGGATGCTTCCATGGAAAAACTGTTCATGCAGGATATTTACATGGCACTGGCCAGTGATTCCGTGATCCTTTTGTTTGAGCATTTTGAAAACTGCCATCCCTCGTTTTTAACCCATATCTCATCTTTGGTGACGGCGGGGAGTTTCCGTCTGTCAGAGCGCTATATCCTGCAGAAAGGCCAGTTGGTGAATGTGCAGACTTCGCTGGCGTCCGAGGCGGTGAGCGCTTTTGAGGCAAAGGGAAAATATCTGGTCTTTGTTACGGAAAAACCGCTGGACAAAACAGCCGGCATTATGGGTGCGCCGTTTGTGGATGCGCTGGGGGATATCTGCTGTACCGGCGAACTGGATCAGGACGCGATCCATACGCTTGCAAAACGGGAACTGGAGGAACTGAAACAGAAAGCCGCAGACCAGTGTTTCTTTCAGCTGCAGTTTGCGGAAGGCTTTTTGGAATACAGCGTAAGCCGCTCGGAAAGGCAGGCGGGGCTGAAGGGCGTGCAGGATTTCTATGATACGGTCTTGCAGGCGCTGGCGCAGGCCCGTTTGGAAGGCGACTATGCAAAGGGAACGGAACTGACGCTTGCGGTAACGGACGGGAAACTCTCGGCGCGGAAGGGGGAGGAGACCATCGACCTTTCTGCTTTGCTGCCGGAGAGTTATCACGGTGAGGTGGATGAGATCCGCAGGGAAATGGATGCCATCGTGGGCCTGGCAAAGGTAAAGGAATATGTGCTGAGCCTGGAGGAATACTACAAAGTGCAGCAGCGCCGGGCAGAGCAGGGCTTAAAGACCGGAGAAGTGAGCAAGCACATGATCTTTACCGGCAGCCCCGGTACCGGCAAGACGACCATCGCCCGCATCATCAGTAAATATTTAAAGGCGATCGGCGTACTGACCGGCGGACAGCTGGTAGAGGTATCCCGTGCGGATCTGGTGGGGCGCTATGTAGGGCATACGGCACCGCTGACCAATAAGGTGATCCAGTCGGCGATCGGCGACGTACTCTTTATCGATGAGGCATACAGCCTGTACCGCGGCAAGGACGATACTTTTGGCCTGGAGGCGATCGATACGCTGGTAAAGGGCATTGAGGATAACCGTGAAAACCTGATCGTGATCCTGGCAGGCTATTCCATTGAGATGCAGGAGTTTCTGACATCCAATTCCGGCTTAAAGAGCCGTTTCCCGAATGTGATCAACTTTCCGGATTATACGGGTGAGGAACTGCTCAAGATCGCGCGGTCCATTGCAAAGTCGAAGGGGTACAGTATCGACGAGGGTGCGGATGAAGCGCTGTGCAGGTATTTTGATGAGGTACAGGCCACCCGTGCGGCGGACGCCGGCAATGGCCGTCTGGCCAGAAACCTGGTGGAGGAGGCGATCCTGAACCAGTCCAAGCGCCTGGTGGCAGAGCCGGAAGCAGAGTTGTCGCTATTGCTGCTTGCGGATTTTGAACTGGAAAAATAAAAGCGCGTAGCATGAGGTGATCTAAGTGGCATTTGATTGGAAACAATACCTGTTTGATTTTTGGGACGGCGTCAAAGCAAATAATGACACGGAATGGAAATATGGTGTGGACGCCGCCGGCTGGCGAAAGGAAAGCCATGTGCCGTACATCGGAGATTATCATCCCATGCATGTGATGAATCTGTATTATCCGGCTGCGTGGGACGGCCGGGGACAACTGCCCGCGATCATCTATATCCATGGCGGCGGCTGGCTGTACGGGACCGCAGACGATTCGGAACGTTATCTGGGCTGGCTGGCGGCACAGGGCTATGCCGTGATGGCCATGAATTACCGGCTGCTGCGGGAGACAGACCTGCAGGGGGTAGTCTCGGATATCTTTACGGCACTGCACTGGCTGGCGGCGTATGGCCCGGAGAGGGGATTTGACCTGGAAAAAGTGCTGCTGTGCGGGGATTCTGCCGGCGGGCATCTGACGGTATTGAGTGCCTGCATACAGCAAAGTGAAAAACTGCGGCAGATCTACCGGGTGCGGCCTTTGGATTTTTCTTTCGGTGCCTTGTGCGTATCCTGCCCCTGCGCGGAAACAGACCGCCTGTATATCAATGGCGCGCCGGGAACGGAGACCGGTGAGAAAACGGCAGCGGCTTACCGGGAACTTTTGCTGGGGGAAGAGGGAGAGGATGCAGCCTGGAGCAGGTGGATGAGCGCATCCGAAACCATGCAGGGACTGCGTCTGCCGCCGCTTTTGCTGATCGGCTCGGAAAATGAAAGCCTGTATGCGCAGACGCAGTGCCTGTTAAAGAGCCTGATCGAAACCGGACAGGCATATGATACACTGATCTGGAAAAAAGAGGACGGTGCCCATCTGATCCATGCATTTAATGTCAGTCACTGGGAATGGAAAGAGAGCCTGGAATCCAACCGGCGGATGCTGGACTTCTTCAGAGAGCAGATCGGTTTTTGATATATTTTAAGTCTGATTTAGTCTTTTTTGGGGATTTCCCCCTTTTTTTCGATATGTTACACAGAATATGCCGTGCAGTCAGACGCGTATTTCTAAGGGTTTACACGGTTTTGGACAATAAAATTCTGTTTCAGATAGTAGACTTTCTGAAACAGTGTTTTTCCATTATTTTTCAAAAATAAAAAGCCCGTAAAATCAAGCCTTTATAATTTTACCACACTTGTTTCACAAAGTCTACTATCTGAAACAAAGTTTTATTGTCCAAAACCGTGTAAACCCTTAGAAATACGCGTCTGACTGCACGGCATATTCTGTGTAACATATCGAAAAAAAGGGGGAAATCCCCAAAAAAGACTAAATCAGACTTAAA
>JAFUUX010000149.1 GCA_017471325.1 Lachnospiraceae bacterium
AAGCGCAATAAATAATTGCGCTTACTATAACGCTCCGCGAGGATGCGCACGGATTTTGTAAGGAAATATGCCGCTTTCAGCGGCCAAAATCCGGCGCAGTAAACGACAAAACGAAAATAGTTTTGTCGTTTACTATACTATAAATTCAGTATTTTCAGCAGCCTATATTTAGCGGAATTTATAGAAATGGACACAAAGTATTGTCGGAAATTCCTAAAATCGAGCGTCTGTTTATTAAAATAAATGAAAAATTGCCGAAAAGATTGTGAAAAATTTATGTTGCAACAAAAAACAATACATGATATATTGCATAGTGTAAGCGTGAAAGCGCTTACAACAGCAAAAGGGGCAGTGCATGGGCACATGCCCATACACTCATTCCAAAAGGAGGAAAGAAATGAAAAAGAGATTTGTATCTATGCTGCTCTCTTCCGTTCTGGTTGTAAGCTCTCTGGCAGCTTGCGGCGAGACAGCTGAGACACCGGCACAGGGCGGCGGCGAAACAACGGCACCAACAGAGGCAGCAGGTAGTAATCCAGGCAGCGGCGAAACAACACCGGCACCGGTTGAAGAGGAGGCTTACAATCTGGAGACTCTGAACATCATCGTAGACGGTACTGTAACCGCTACTGTTGAGAACGGGCAGGATGCTTTCGTTGAGCAGTGGGAAGCAGCTGTGAGCGAGCGTATCGGTCATCCGATCAAACTGAACATCACACAGCTTGATCACTCTGACTATGCAGGTACCGTATCCCGTACACTGACCACAGGCCAGCCGGGCGATGCAGGCTATCCGGACGCTCTGATCATGAGCGCTTCCATGCTGCGTCAGTATCAGACAACAGGTCTTCTGTGGGATCTGTCCAGCGCATATGACAACGCTGAATTCCAGGCACGTGTAACCCTGCCGACCATCAACCTGAACATCCGTACAACAGATGGCAAGCAGTTTGGTTTTGCACCGACCTATGGTAATGGCTGCGTAACTTATGTGAAGCAGAGCTGGTTGGATGCAGTGGGCATGAAGATCGATGACATCAAGACCTTTGATGATTATTACAACATGCTGAAAGCATTTACCGAGAACGATCCGGACGGCAACGGCAAGGGCGGCACCTATGGTGTGATCGCAGCTGGCTACGGCAAGCAGGACGAGGCTCCGTACATCAACTACATGCCGGAATTCTGGCAGGGCGCATATCCTTCTTTCTATCAGAAAGACGGCGTATGGGTTGACGGTTTCAGGGAGCAGGCTACTGTTGATGCACTGACAAGACTGAACAAGGCTTACACGGACGGTATCATCGATCCGGATACCGAGGAAGCAGGTACAAAGCAGGCTCGTGAGAAATTCTTCTCCAACGACCAGACAGCATCTGAAGGCGCGTTTACATACTGGGCTGGTACATGGCTGCGTACTCTGACAGATAACATGCAGAAGCAGGAAGTAGATAACGACCTGGGCGATGACAGACTGGTACAGCTGGCTCCGATCAAAGAGATCAAGGATACATGGGGCGGCTACCTGAACAGAGAGGCTCCGGTTTGGGTTATCACAGATGACCAGGACGGCAGCAATGCTCGTGAGCAGGCAATCTTTGACGCACTGTTCGATACCATGCTGGATGGCGATACCGTACAGACACTGTGGACCTATGGTGCAGAAGGTGTACACTGGTCTACCGCTGCTGACAGCTTTACGCTGAATGCCGGCACTGAGAATGCAAAAGATTACAATTATGAAGAGGGTACATTCCACCTGCTTCCTTCACCGAACGATCCGAACACTCTGTGGAAGAAGAACCATCTGGACTCTGTCCTGGTAATCGCTCCGCTGACCAACGGTTTCGTAAGTGATGATCCGCTGATCACCGAAGGCAACAAGTTCTTTACCGAGAACTGCGTAGATGCTCCGGCAGCTGCATCCTGCGAGACTCTGACTCAGTATGAGGCAGATATCGTAAATGAAAGAACTCGTTTGATGAACGAGGCTGTTACCGGCGGCATGACTCCGCAGGAAGCAATTGATGAGTATGTTGCATCATGGGGCGACATCTCTGATCAGATCGTGAACGAACTGAATACACCGGCTGAATAATCCGGAAGAAAAATGCACCCTGCTTTCGAAAGCGGAGGCAGGGTGTTTTCTAAATTTTTAAGAACGCAATTTGGGGAAGGTATTGCAATCTTATACGAAAGGATACATGTTCATGAGCGAAAATACAAGCAATAAGGTACAGACACGGAAAAAACCGTTAGGCCTCAGGATCTGGAACCACAGGGGATTTTATCTGATGTTCCTCCCTGTTTTGGTATTTGTACTGATCATTTACTATTGGCCGATGCTGGGTATCCGCTACGCATTTTTCAGTTATAAACTGCGCGATATCCATTGGGTAGGTCTGGAACATTTCCAGTCCATGTTTAAACAGAAAGAATTCTGGGCGGCATTTAAGAACACACTGGTGATCTCTATTGTCAAACTGTTGCTGAATACATTTGTAGCGGTTTTGATCTCCATCTTCTTAAATGAAATGACCAGTATGTTCTGTAAGAAATTTGTACAGACGATCGTATATCTGCCGCACTTTATGTCTTATGCCGTTGTGGCAGCTATCTTCACACTGTTCCTTTCCCCGTCTTCCACCGGTCTGATCAATGAAACCTTAAAGAGTTGGGGATGGATCGACAAGAGTATCGACTTCCTGCATACGAAGTCAATGTGGCAGCCGATATTCCAGATCATCAACCTGTGGAAGGAAACCGGATGGGGAACCGTCATCTTCTTTTCAACATTGTCCGGTATCAGCCCCGAACTGTATGAGGCGGCCGAGATCGACGGCGCTACCAGACTGCAGAAGATGCGTTATGTAACACTGCCGGCACTGTCCAATACGATCATTATCGTGCTGATCCTGAACTTAGGTAAGGTGCTGAACGTCTTCGAGCCGGTATTCGTACTTTACAACAGCCGTGTACTGGAGGTTTCCGACGTTATCTCCACATATGTATACCGTAAGACATTCCTTACTGCTATTCCGGATTATGGTTATACAACGGCAGTTGGTCTGTTTAAGTCTATCGTAGGCAGTATCCTGATGCTGGCTAGTGACTTTGCATCGAAAAAAGTCCGCGGACGCGGTATCATTTAAGGAGGTAGAAAAATGGCAGAAAATAATAACTCCGCAAATGCTGCATCCCCGGAGGTAAAAAAGAGCAGCGCACCAAAGATCAATATGGTGCAGGATAAGAAAGCATCCAAAGTAAAAGTATTTGATGTGGTCAACTATATCGTGTTTGCGATCCTGACGCTGATCATCCTGCTTCCGATCTGGAAGGTAGTGATCGACTCGTTTAATGCGGTGGGCGTGTATCAGTTCCGCTTATGGCCGGATCAGCCGACAGCAGCAGGTTACCTGACCATCTTCCAGACGAAGAAACTGTTCCGTCCGTTCCTGAATTCCGTGATCACTACGGTGCTGGGTACTCTGGTAGGTCTGTTGATGGCTACTCTGGGTGGTTATGTACTGAACCAGTATGAGATGCCCGGACGTACCGCTTTGTCCTACTTCCTGCTGTTCACCATGGTATTCTCCGGCGGTATGATCCCGGAATACCTGGTAATGAGAAAGCTGCACCTGGTAGACAGCATGTGGATATTGGTTGTAAAGCACGGTATGAACGTGTACAACCTGGTACTGATGAAGAACTTCTTTGAAGGCATACCGGCATCACTGTATGAAGCGGCGAAACTGGACGGGTGCTCGCCAATGCAGATCTTCTACAAGATCGTGCTTCCGCTTTCCAAAGCGGCGCTGGCATCTGTAGGTCTGATGTTTGCCGTGACCGTATGGAACGATTACAGTACCGTACAGATCTACATCACAAATCCCGATCAGGTAAACTTCCAGTATCAGCTCCGTGTCATGATCATGGATGGTGATACACCGACTACCGCTTATAAGGTGTCCCAGAATACCTTGTACTATGCGGCGATCGTAGTAGCGATCCTGCCTTTCATGGCTGCATATCCGTTCCTGCAGAAGTATTTCGTCACCGGCGTGAACGTAGGTGCAGTAAAAGAGTAATCTTCAAACATTCAGTTTCATCCATAAGGCTGTCGCATGACATATGTGGCAGCCTTATTTGCAATAAACAGAAGATATCATTTTGTTTATAAATAAACTTTAGGAGGAATGTGCTATGCGGAAAAAGATCAAAGGTATGGACAGCATCAAGACAAAACTGATCCTGGTGATGATCCTGGTCTGTGCGCTGCCGCTCATCATAGCCATTGCGGTCAGTTATTTCAGTTCCAATGCCAGTGCGAAAACCAGTGCGGAAGATCTGAACAGCAAGCAGGTGAGTATCGTGGAAAGCGAGTTTGCCGGCCTGCTGCAGCGGAATATCAGTGCCATTCAGGTAGTGGCAGCGACACCGTCCATGCGGGAGTATCTTTCGGACACGGCGCCTGCGCAGGCGTTAAAGCATGAGGAAATGGTTGCTTATCTGCAGGATATCGACAGGGATCTGGGGGATGATAACCCAACAGTCCTGATCGCGCCGACCGGTCAGCAGATGCTGCGTTCCAAAGGCCAGCTGGTCAATGTGGTGGATCGTGATTATTTTACGGAGACCATGAAGGGATCTTTGTATATTTCAGATGTGATCGTCAGCAAGACGACCGGCAGCCGGATCATCGTGCCGGCGGTACCGATCATTGCAAATGATGGCAGCACGATCCTTGGCATCATTTCCCGTATGTACGACATCGGATACCTGCACGCTTTTCTGGCAGAGGAAGCGGACGAAGACAGCCATATCTATATCTGCGACCGCAGCGGTGCCGTGATCGCTGATTCGGCCAGGGAGATCCCCGTAGAGGAGGAACTGAGGGACTGCAGTTCCGAAGAGTTCTTTACAAAGGCGCAGACAGACGGCAGCGGTACTTATATCGGCATGGTGGATGGCAAAAAGATGATCATATCCTATCAGCTGGTGGAACTGAACGGATGGGTAGTCGTGATGGAGAGGGATTACGATGCGACCATGGCAAGCTCCACAAGAACATCGCTGATCATCGTGCTGGTGGGCCTGGTGATGCTTGCGGCAGCGGTCGTAGTGGCACTGAAGATGGCGGACTCTTTTGCAAAGCCGGTGGAAACCCTGAACGAGACGCTGGATGCCATGGCAAACGGCGAGTTTAAACCGATCAGGAAATATGCGGACCGTAAGGACGAATTCGGCCTGATGATCGGCTCGGCCAACAGTCTTGTAGACCATCTGGGCAGCATCGTGGAGCAGATCAAGGATTCCGCAAATAAGGTGATGCGTTCCTCCGCGGAACTGGCAGACAGTGCAGGGCAGATGGAGAATACTTCCGAGGATATCGCAACGGCAGTGCAGGAGATCGCGACAGGCGCATCCCAGCAGGCAGACGAGATCCAGCAGGCTACGGAAAATACCAGCCGGATCAGTGAGAATATCAGGAATGTGACGGATAATGCGGAAAACCTGACGCGGACCGCAGGCCATATGAATGAGAGAAGCATGGATTCGGCATCCCAGATGAAGGCGCTGCAGGATACCACAACGGAGATGAGTGCTGCGATCGATGATATTTCCGAAAAGATCAGTGCGACCAGCGAGGCGGTGGAGCGGATCAGCAATAAAGTGGCGTCCATCAATTCCATTGCATCCCAGACCAATCTGCTGGCGCTGAATGCGTCGATCGAGGCGGCCAGGGCCGGGGAAGCAGGACGCGGGTTTGCGGTGGTGGCGGAAGAGATCGGCCATCTGGCAGACGATTCCGCGCATACGGCAAATGAGATCCGCAAGGAGATGGAAGTGCTGCTGACGGAATCCCAGAGCACGGTGAAGCAGGCCGGGCAGGTGCGCAAGGCCACGGAGCAGCAGCGGGATGTGCTGGAGAATGCGCTGGAAAGCATACAGTCCCTGATCGCGGATATCGATCAGACGGTCGTCGGGATCGAGAGCATCCGGGCGGCGGCGGATGCCTGCAGCGGATCCAAGGATATCGTGGTGGATACGATGAGTTCCCTTTCGGCCATCTCTGAGCAGAATGCAGCGTCCGCGGAAGAAACGTCCGCTTCGATGGAAGAGATGAGCGCAACGGTAACGACGCTGGCAGGAACGGCGGAGGAACTCAAGACCATCTCGGATCAACTGAGTGAAGAGATGAAATTCTTTAAGTAAAGTACAGGCTTTTGCTCGAAGGACGGCCGGCATGCTCCAGGATGCCGGCTGTTTTTTTAGCCACAGAATATTGTCTGCGGTAAATATCGACAAGACAAATTCCATAAGATTTTCCCGCAAATTAGGACAATTCCCCGTTATTGACAAGGAATATCAATGCTTGTTATAATATTCTCATGTTTTGGACCCGGTTTTGAAAGCGCTTACATAGCGCCGGTTAAGCCGGCAGTTCACTGCCGGACATACGGGACAGGGACAAAGCAGCAGTTCAAAAAATATATCAATAAAAAAGGGGATCACATATGGCACGGATCGTGTATGCCGGTGACAGCACAGTCACATTCAACAAGATCGCAACTTATCCGCAGATGGGCTTATCGCAGGGCCTGCTCTTATATCTGAAAGACGATGTGGTCATGCGGAGTTTTGCCATCAACGGAAGAAGCACCAAATCTTTTATCGATCAGGGGCGTCTGCAGCAGGTAGACGACTATCTTGAGAAAGACGATTTTCTGTTTATCCAGTTTGGACATAATGATGAGAAACAGTCGGATGCCGCCAGATATGCGGAGGCATTTACGGATTATAAAGATAATCTGAAGAAATTTATCGCGGTCGCCAGGAAGCATGAGGCAAGGCCGGTGCTGCTGACCTCGATCGCAAGGCGCATGTTTGATGTGGACGGCACTTTCCTGCCGGGCAGCCACGGGGACTATCCGGAGGCGGTACGCCAGGTGGCAAAAGAGGAAAACGTGCCGTGCATCGATATGACGGCACTGACGGAGAACTACCTTTCCGCGGTAGGTGATTTCGCGTCCCGTGCGCTCTACGTATTTCCGAAGGACAATACGCATCTGGTGATGCAGGGTGCCATGGTATATGCGGGCTTTCTCGCGGACGGCCTGCGGGAACTGGGACACCCTTATGTAGACCTGCTGGTGGCCAGGGATGCCCGTACCGTGGATGAGGACGGCCAGTTGTCGGCAGATCCCTATATGCCGCTGGGAAAGATCGGGAAACTGGAAACGATCAGCGATAACATCGATGCGGCATTTGTGGACGAGACAGAGGATTGACAGTCAGGGGCTCTTGCCATGTCCGAGAAAAAAGAAAAGAAGAAAACTGCTTTTCAGCGTTCCGATGAACTGGAGCAGAGGTTTGTAAAATATTATAAGAAGTATCCGGGTAATTCCCTGATGGTGCTGCTGGGGTTTTACAAAGGGCAGTACCATAAGTTCCTGATCAGTTCCTTTTTCTTTCTGATCAAGCATTCACCGGCGCTGTTTTCTTCACTGCTGATCGCCAATGTGATCAACGGCGTGCTGGCGGGAGGCGAGATGGCGCGCTATGCCATCATGGTCAATGTGGGGATCTGGCTGCTGCTCTTATCCGTGCATCTGCCGGCAAACTACTTATACAGCAAGTACCGCAGCCGTGTGACCAGGGGGACCGAGGCGGGACTGCGGGGCGCACTGGTGCGCAAACTGCAGGAACTGTCCATCCCCTACCATACGCAGGCGCAGTCGGGGCGGCTGCAGTCCAAGGTGATCCGGGACGTGGAAGCGATCGAGACGTTATCGTCCCAGTTGTTTATCAATGTAATGAACATCGTCATGAACCTGACGATCATGATCTTTGTCACGGCGGTCAAAAACCGCATCATATTGTTGTTTTTTGTGATGGTAGCGCCGGTGGCGTCTCTGACGATCGTGGCGTTCCGCAAAAAGATCGGCAGGGAAAACCGGGCATTCCGCGTGGAGATGGAGAATACTTCCGCCAGAGTCATGGAAATGGTGGAGATGGTGCCCGTGACCAGGGCGCACGCGCTGGAGGAAGTGGAGAAAGACCGCATGGCCCGTCAACTGGAGGAAACGGCGGAGAAGGGCTACCGCCTGGATATGGTGCAGGCCAATTTCGGCGCGGTAGGCTGGGTGGTCTTCCAGATCTTTCAGGCACTCTGTCTGGCCTTTTCCGGCTACCTGGCGCTGAAGGGAAAGATCCTGGTGGGGGACATCACTTTCTACCAGACCAGTTTCACCACGGTGGTGAACCAGTTTACGGCGCTCATCAATCTGCTGCCGGTCATGACAAAGGGGCTGGAGTCTGTCACTTCCGTGGGCGAGGTGCTTTCCTGCGACGACGTGGAGCACAATGACGGCAAGGAAGAACTGAAAGGGTTAAAAGGCGAGTATGAGTTTTGCGGCGTGGGATACTCTTATCCGGATGCCGAGGGAGTCGTGCTCAAAGGCCTGAATATGAAGGTAAAGCAGGGCGAGACCATAGCCATTGTCGGCGAGTCCGGCAGCGGCAAGACCACCATGCTGAATCTGCTGGTGGGCTTTATGATGCCGAAGGAAGGCAGCATACGGATCGACGGAAAGGATATCACCGGGATCAACTTAAAGACCTACCGGAGATTTTTATCCGTAGTGCCGCAGATGCCGCTTTTGTTTACGGGTACGCTGCGCGACAATATCACCTACGGCATGGAGAATGTCACGGAGGAACAGATCATGGCGGCGGTCCGTGCGGCGAATCTGTCCGGGCTGGTGGAAAAACTGCCGGAGGGCATCGATTCCATGATCGAGGAGCACGGCGCAAACCTGTCCGGCGGGCAGCGACAGAGGATCGCCATCGCAAGAGCCGTGATCCGGGATCCGCGGGTGATCATACTGGATGAAGCCACTTCCGCGCTGGATGTGATCTCGGAGAAGGAGATCCAGGACGCGCTGCAGAAACTGGAAAAGGGACGCACCACCTTTATCGTGGCGCACCGGTTATCGACGGTAAAAAATGCGGATCGTATCGCGGTGCTGTCCGGCGGGCAGATCGTGGAGGAAGGCAGTTACAGTGAACTGATGGAAAAGAAGGGCGTATTCTACCACATGGAGAGCCTGCAGGTGAGTCTGGCATAAGGTGGGTGTGGAGCATCAGAGAAAGGGACCGGAGTTTTATATCATGAAAAGTTTACAGGTGAGCAGGGCATGAGTGAAGGAAAAGGATTGGGCTTTTTGCAGTTGGACAGCCCGTTTATGCGGTTTTTGAGCATTCTGGCGGATCTGATGATCTTAAACATGCTGACGCTTTTATTGTGTATCCCCGTTGTGACGGCGGGGGCATCCTTTACGGCAATGCACTATGTGCTGCTCAAGATCGTGCGGGGGGAAGAGGGCTATATCGGAAAAGCCTTTTTTAAGGCGTTTAAGGAGAATTTTCCCAAATCCACGGTCGTATGGATCGGCATGGTGGCAGTATACGCGGCTTTGTTTGTTGACTGGCGTATCCTGCGCATGCAGGGAGAGCAGTTTGGCACCGTATATGCCATTGTGCTGTATGCGGCTATTGTGGTCGTGTATCTGATCAGTCTGTATGTGTTCCCGATCATGTCCCGGTATCAGAACACGATCCGGGGAACATTGAAGATGGCTTTTTCCATGTCCGTGCTGGGGATGTTTACCCTGCGTACCATATTGAACGGTGTCATTTTTCTGATCCCGGCGGCGCTGCTCTATTTTGGCGGCTGGTCCGTGATCCCGGTTCTTTTGGTATTCTGCTTCAGTGCACCGGGATTTCTGCGTGCCAAACTGTATAATGGCCTGTTCAAGAGTTATGAAATGTCCCCGGAGGAGCGGGAGGAGATCATAGTAAAAGAGAAAGAACGGCAGGAGAACAAAAAGAAAAACAAGGATCATAAGAAACGGTTTCATTAAGGTGGATAAAAAAGGAGGAGTTGCGGATGCGTATCGGAATACGTTTGCATGACACAAAGAAGTGCCCCATTGAGGAGCGCCTGCAGATCGTCAGGAAACAGGGTTTTTCCTGCGTGCATATCGCGCTGGGCAAGACAGACGGGCTGCCGAAGGAGACGGATGCCTTAACGCCCGGCTATGCATTGTGGCTGAAACAAGTCTTTGCCGATGCCGGTGTGGATATGGCAGTGCT
Source organism: Lachnospiraceae bacterium (assembly GCA_017471325.1). GTDB lineage: Bacteria > Bacillota > Clostridia > Lachnospirales > Lachnospiraceae > NK4A136. The sequence continues at coordinate 10,159 of JAFUUX010000149.1, forward strand.
CGGCAACTACCAGAACCTGGCACATCCCGATCCGGCGAAGTTAAAAGAGATACAGCACCGTTATACAGCGCATCTGCGTTTTGCGTCCCTCTGCGGCTGCGCCATGGTGGGAACCGAGACCGGCGCGCCCAATGAAGATTACCATTATGACAAAGAGGCCAACCATAGCGCGGAGGCGCTGGAGATCTTTATCAACAACCTGCGCCCGGTGATCAGGGATGCAGAGCGTTTCGGCGTGATCCTGGCCATCGAGCCGGTCTATAAGCATATCGTGTGGAATCCGAAACGCGCGCGGGAAGTGCTGGACCGCATCGCATCCCCGAACCTGCAGATCATCTTTGATCCCGTCAACCTGCTGCATCCGGACAATCTGGATCATCGGGAAGAAGTGATCGAGGAGGCCATGGATCTGCTCGCCCCGGAGATCGCCATGATCCATTTAAAGGATTATGTGCTGGAAAACGGTGAGATGAAGGCCGTGGGCTGCGGTTTTGGCGAGATGGATTATAAAAAGATCGTGGCCTTTGCCGAGGCAAAAAAGCCGTACATCCATGCAACACTGGAAAACACCGTGCCGGAGACCGCAGAGCAGTCCCGGAAGGTGATCGAGGATCTGATCGCAGCCTTGTGATCAGCAATGATAACGTACTCAAAAAAACAAAAATATAAAAATCTTTCCGTCCGGCGGGGATGATGATATCCGCTAATATAAGGACGAAATGAAAAACAAGGAGGTTACCCAATGACAAATGAAACCAGACAGCAGATCCAGGACTATATCGAGTACCTGCTGAAAAATTCCAGCGCAGAGCGTCCCATGTGGAACAAGGAGATGATCCGCGGAGGCAAGCCCAACAAATGGAACTACATCGACGGCTGTATGATCACGGCTATCCTGCAGCTTTATGAGATCACGGGAAAAGAGTACTACTTTGATTTTGCGAAGGAGTTCATTGATTTCTTCGTACAGGAAGACGGTACGATCAAGACCTATGATGTGAAGGAATACAACCTGGACAATATCAATACTGCCAGCAACTTATTCCTGCTCTATGACAAGACCGGTGATGAGAAGTACAAACTGGCGCTGGATCACGTGCGCACGCAGCTGGACGGCATGCCGCGTACCAAAGAGGGCAGTTTCTGGCACAAGGACATCTATCCGAACCAGGTATGGCTGGACGGCCTGTACATGGCAGAGCCGTTCTATATGCGTTATGAGACGCGTTTTAACAAGATGGGCAAGTGCAATGATGTCATCCATCAGTTTGAGAATGTGGAGAAACACTTAAAAGATCCCAAGACCGGCCTGTATTTCCACGGCTATGATGAGAGCCGCGAGATGTACTGGGCGGATCCGGAGACCGGCTGCAGCCCGAACTTCTGGCTGCGCGCGCTGGGCTGGTTTTCCCTGGCGCTGGTAGAGACGGCACAGGCTACGGACGAGTCCCTGTATTATGAGAAGCGTTATCTGCAGACCTTGCTGGAGAATCTGGTGGATGCGCTGAAGCCGTATCAGGATGAAAGCGGTATGTTCTATCAGGTGGTGAACCGCGCAGACGCAAAGGGCAACTATCTGGAGACTTCCGGTACCGCTCTGATCGCGTATGCGATCTTAAAAGGCGTGCGCCTTGGCTTTTTGGCACCGCGCTATGCGGAAATGGGTGAGAAAGCCTTTGACGGCATCGTGGAGAAATACTTATCCCGCAATGAGGATGGGCTGCTGAAACTTTCCGGCATCTGCCTGGTAGCAGGCCTGGGCGGCAAGCAGCACAGGGACGGTTCCCTGGATTATTATTTCAGTGAGCCGGTGGTAGAAAATGAGGCAAAGGGTGTGGCGCCGTTCCTGCTGGCATATACCGAGATGCTGCGCCGGGAGAATGCGGAGGCGTAAACTACCCCTGAGCGCAGCCGGAATGATTGTATAGGAGGGTTATCGAATGGAATTTACGATCACAGCAATATTTAACCGCAGTGTGACCATCGAGCGCAACAATAAAGACGCGTATGAAACGGAAGTGCCCTGCAGGCTGATCCTGAATGGGAAAATGGTGCTGGAGACCACAAAAAACGTGATCTCTCTGCACGGCCTGACACCGGATACGGAATATGATCTGGTGCTGGATACCGTGAGCGATAACGCGCCGGTGGGACACCGTTTCAAAAAGCGTTTCCGTACCAAGGCGGAGAGCATTCTTTTGAACGTCAGGAAATATGGCGCTGTCGGTGACGGCGAGCATAACGATACCGCGGCGCTGCAGGCGGCGATCATGAGTTGCCCGGAAAACGGTACCGTATGGCTGCCGAAGGGCACGTATCTGTCCGGGCCGTTGTTTTTCAAGAGCCACATGACCTTCTGGGTAGACGAGGGCGCAACGCTTTTGGGGGATACGGACAGAAAGAATTACCCGATCCTGCCGGGCATCGTGCGCAACTGGTATCACAATGACGAAGAATATAATGTTGCGTCCTGGGAGGGCAATCCGCTGGACTGCTTCGCGTCTCTGATCACGGCGATCCGGGTGCGGGATCTGGACATCATCGGACAGGGCACCATCGACGGCAACGCGCAGAACGGCGACTGGTGGAAAAATCCGAAGGTAAAGCGTATCGCATGGCGTCCGAATACCGTTTTCATCGCGCAGAGCAAATACGTTCGCATGCAGGGCGTGGCCGTGCAGAATTCGCCTACCTGGACTGTGCATCCGTATTATTCCGATCATCTGGCATTTATGGATCTGCGCATCAGCAATCCGTCGGATTCGCCCAATACGGACGGCTTTGATCCGGAAAGCTGCGAGGATGTGCTGCTGGTGGGTACCAGGATTTCCGTAGGGGATGACTGCATCGCGTTAAAGAGCGGCAAACTGTATATGGCAAGGTATCACCATAAAGAGACCAGGAACGTGATCGTGCGTAACTGCCTGCTCGAGCGCGGGCATGGTTCCGTGACCGTAGGCTCTGAGGTGGCCGGCGGTGTGAGCAGTGTGCATGTGACACAGTGCATCTTCTCACAGACCGACCGCGGCGTGCGCATCAAGACCAGGCGCGGGCGTGGGGAGCGTTCCGTACTGACGGATCTGACCTTTGAAGATATCAGGATGGATCGCGTGCATATGCCGGTCACGGTCAATATGTTCTATTTCTGCGATCCGGACGGACACAGCGACTATGTGCAGAACCAGGAAGCGAAGCCTGTGGACTACCGCACACCGTATATCGGCCATTTAAAGATCAAGGATGTGGAATGTACCGGCGTGGATTCCTCGTTTGTGTGCGTTTACGGTCTGCCGGAGGCACCGATCGGCAAACTGACGCTCAAGCGCATCAAGGTGGATTACCTGCCGGAGGCGGAGCGCACGGCAAAGTGCCCGATCATGATGGACGGTTTTCCGGAAATGTCCGGCAAGGGCATGTTCTTAAAGAATGTGAATGAACTGGAGATCGAGGATGTCAGGATCAAGGGCAGCGCGGATACGGAAGCGGAGATGGAAAATGTGCTTGAAAAAGACATTTCCGGTCTGGTATATGAAGCATAATGCCTTCCCCCGTTTTGGGGGAAGCCTATAATAAATTTTGAAGGGAGAATATAGAAATGAACATTTTGGTAATCAATTGCGGCAGTTCTTCACTGAAGTACCAGCTGATCGACTCTGAGAGCGAGAATGTGCTGGCAAAAGGCCTGGTAGAGCGTATCGGCATCGAGGGCAGTTGCATCACCCACACACCGGCAGGCAGGGATAAAGTGGTGAAGACACAGCCCATGCAGGATCACAACGAGGCAGTAAAACTGGTGATCGAGGCTCTGATCGATCCGGAGCACGGCGTGATCAAGTCCTTATCCGAGATCGGAGCTGTAGGACACCGCGTGGTGCATGGCGGTGAGAAGTTTAAGACCGCAGTAAAGATCGATGACAGCGTGATCAAGGATATCGAAGACTTGAGTTCCCTGGCGCCGCTGCACAATCCGGCCAACCTGATCGGCATCCGTGCCTGCGCGGAGAATATGCCCGGTGTGCCGCAGGCAGCAGTATTTGATACCGCATTCCACCAGACCATGCCGAAAAAGGCTTATATGTACGGTCTGCCGTATGAATATTATGAGAAATACAAAGTGCGCCGCTATGGTTTCCACGGCACCAGCCATGATTATGTATCCAGCCGTGTGGGTGAAATCCTGGGCAAAGACCGCAAGGATCTGAAGATCATCGTATGCCACCTGGGCAACGGTGCCAGCATTTCCGCAGTGAAAAACGGCGAGTGCGTGGATACTTCCATGGGACTGACACCGCTCGAGGGACTGATCATGGGTACCCGCAGCGGCGATCTGGACCCGGCGATCCTGGATTTCATCTGCGAGAAGGAAGGCCTTTCCAGCCACGAGATGAACACGGTGCTGAACAAGAAATCCGGTGTGCTCGGCCTTTCCGGCGGCGTGTCCAGCGACTTCCGCGATCTGTCCGCAGCGGCAAATGACGGCAATGAACTGGCAAAGACAGCGCTGGAAACCTATTGCTACAGGGTGGCAAAATATATCGGTTCCTATACGATGGCGATGCAGGGCGTGGATGTGATCGCGTTTACCGCAGGCATCGGCGAGAACGCAGCGGATGTACGTGAAGGCGTTTGCGGATACTTAAAGTACATGGGCGTGGAGATCGATGCGGACGCAAATAAGAAGCGCGGCGAAGAGATCACCCTTTCCACTGCGGACAGCAAGGTAAAGGTCATGGTGGTTCCGACCAACGAGGAACTTTCCATCGCAAGACAGACGCTGGCGATCCTGTAAGGAAAAATAAGTGCCGCAGTGGCAGGAGATTTCTGCTCCTGCGGCCATTCTGCCCTTTGAAAGAAGGAAAATGGAAAAGCGGATAGAGATCGGGAATGAAGAGGAGTATCAGGAATTTTTAAGGCGGCTGCCGAAGTACCGGGGACTACGGTACCGCGCCACTGAATTTACGGCGCGCAGTAAGGTGCATCCCAAACGGGTGGAGGATATCGTTACGGCGCTGAACATCAAGAACCGCAGGAAACGGATCGAGTATCTTTTCGACCGGGCCTGCGATATCATTGATGCGCATAATGAAGCAGAGGGGATCATCTGCCATTATAATGCAGACGGGATCTGCGAGGATCCGAAGCATCAGACGAGGAAGAACGGCTGCTGCTGTCACTGTTATCTGCAGAGTTCTTCGGGATGTCCGAGCCGGAATCTGTCCTGTAAATTTTATTTCTGTGACCATATGTGCGGAAAGCACCGGCCGCTGACAATGGAAGATATCGATCTGCTGCGGCTCTTTACGGCGAGCCAGCGGGAGATCATTAAAAATAATGTATTTGTAACCAGGAAGGCATACATCAACATGCTCTGGATCGGCAGTTATCTGATCTTCTGCATGTATTCCGTGCTCAAGTTTTACCGTATCAAAAATGTATTTTGATCCTGACGCAAAGGGGGGACTGTATGAACCAGTTCAAAAAGTATCTGATCCTGACAGATAAGGAAATGAATGTGCGGGACTGCACACTGGATTTTTTGCGCTATACCGGACGCCAGAGCATCAACAATCTGGATCAGGTGGTGCCGCCGCAGGACATGATGCAGCTGCGCAATGCGGTATTTGCCATCGATCCCGGCAATCAGGGGCTCATCTGTTTCCGCATCCGCACCAGTGAAGGCAGGCTGAACTGGATCGCTGCCAACGTGGCCAAAGCACCCATCGGCGATGAGGAGATCCAGATCGAGCTCAGTGATATCCAGTCCCTGAAAATGAACGGTACCATGGCGTATTATGACAAGATGACGGGGCTGTTGAACAAGCAGGCCATCACATCCTACGCCCAGGAACTGACGGAGCAGTATCCCCGAAAAACATTCTACTTTTTCCTGCTGGATATCGATCATTTTAAATCGGTGAATGACACCTTTGGCCATATGCGCGGCGACGAGGTGATCATCGAAGTGGCGCAGCTTTTGCGGGAGACCGTGGGAGACAACGGCGTGGTAGGCCGTATCGGCGGCGATGAGTTTATGATGGTACTGGAAAACCTGCAGACCGAGCCGGAACTGCGGGTGGTGCTGGGGGAGATCCGGGATGCGGTGCGCGCGAAATACAAGGATTTCGGGGAAAACCTTAGTCTGACGGTTTCCATGGGCGGCGCATTGTTTCCGGATTTTACGCCGAACTATGACGATCTGTTCAAACTGGCAGACAAGATGCTCTACATCGCAAAGATGAAAGGCCGTGACCGCTACATCATCTATACACCTTCCATCCACGGGCCGGTGGACACGGATGTCAAGGAAGTGACGATCCTGCACCGCGCGTCGGAGGAAAACGGTAAAACCCGTATGATCATGGATTTCATGTCGGAGGTGGTGCGGAAGAAGCATCTGGAACTGAAGCCGTCATTAGAAAAACTGATGATATATTACGATCTGGATGAGGCATACCTGTTTGAAGGGGAGAGCACAACGAGCAGTCTGGGGCTGTCCCGCGGGGCTATCGAGGCGGAGGAGGACGATCGTATTAATGAAACAACGTTTGAGATGCCCATCCTGCACAATGAACTGATCCGGAAACGTATCGGGGACAATCAGACGGCGATCCTCAATATGTTTGACCTGCAGAGGGATACCTATAAAGAGATCATCCGGTATATGGAGCAGCAGGAATACCGTGTCATCGTGATTTATCACATGAAAGAAGCGCCCGGCGGCGGCTACATGGTCTTTACCACGCGCACAAACAGCGCCTGCCGGCTTTCGGAGGCGGATTTTTCCGACCTGACTTATTTTGCGCACATGATAGAACTGCAGAGATAACTTTATACCCGCGGATAAAATGAACTGCCGTATGCTTTTGTAATCGGACAAATCTGTCCGTAAAAAATGTCCTGTTGCTGGTAAGATGGATTTATCAGCAACAGGGCATTTTTTATTAAAAGGAGGGATGAATATGGAGTTTGAACTGAATCGGGAGGAAGCGTTGTTCAGGGATCAGACCATGGAACCGTTTACCTGTATCTATCTGTATGTTGTCAGGTGCTATTAAACTGTGGAGAAGTCATCGATGTGTGGTATGAGGTGCTGTGCCGTGAGAAGCAGATGTCAAAACTGCTTTCCCATGAGACATATGCGCTATATCAAAGGTATGGAAATCTGCTTTTCAAAGGGAGAGAAAGGAGCTGCTGAGGATCTGAAACGTCTGGAGAAAATGCAGAAAAAGGGGCATGAAAACGGCAAAGAATATAATGCCATGCACAAGGCGCTTAAGGAACTGGCGGAGTTCAAAGTAGATGAGGGTTCATATGAAACTCTCCAGACGAAACTGGAAAACCTTAAGACCGCATCTGAGGGATATGCGGATACACATGATAAGTGGTATAAGGCTTCGAAGGGGTACGGGCTTGACCGTCTGGATATGGCAAGGCATCTGAAAGAGATGACAGAGCAGGCAGAGCTGCGTTTAAAGGATTTTCCGAAAGCATGTCAGGACAGGCTGCTGGGAACTCTTGCAGACGAACTGGCGAAAGAAAAGATTTGTTGAGAAATCAAGGCAGTTATGGTATACTTTGCGAAGCAGAAAAAGAACGAAAAGGAAGCCGGGCAGATCCTGCGCGAGACCTTTTCGGATATGCAGATCGAATATCTGCAGGAAGAGATCATGACACGGTACGAACCGGAGAAGAGATTGTCCCGTGGCTGTATCAGAAAAACAAAGGATCACGGATAAAAAGTTTTATGGACAAGCAGGAATTTCTGAAGAAGTACACCACACATTTGAACGAGCAACAGGTAAAAGCAGTGCAGACCGTTAACGGACCGGTACTGCTTCTTGCGGTACCCGGCAGCGGCAAGACCACAGTGCTGGTGCATCGTCTGGGTTATATGATCGCCTGCTGCGGGATCCGCCCGGAGAACATCCTCACACTGACCTATACCGTTGCGGCCACACAGGATATGTCAAAGCGTTTTGAAGCGATCTTCGGAAGCGCGCTTCATGACCGCCTGGAATTTCGGACGATCAACGGTATCTGTGCAAAGGTGATCAGCCGCTACGCTCATATGATCGGACAAACAGCTTTTGAATTGGTGACGGATGAAGGAAAACTGAGCCATGTCCTTACGGATATTTTAAAGGACAAACTGTCGGAGTATCCGACGGAAAGCGAAGTGAAGAGTTACAAGACCTGGATCACGTATTGTAAAAATATGCGCCTTGCTCCGGAGGAGATCCGAGGGATCGGGGAGGCGGAAGACATGCCGCTTTTGGAAACCTATCAGGAATACAATGCCTATCTGCGGAAAAACAGTCTGATGGACTATGATGATCAGATGGTCTACGGTTATAATCTGCTGAACAAAAGCCCGGAGCTGCTGGCGTTTTACCGGGATCAATACCGGTACATCTGCGTGGATGAGGCGCAGGATACTTCAAAGATCCAGCATATGATCATCAAACTGCTGGCCGGGGAAAACGGGAATCTGTTTATGGTGGGGGATGAGGACCAGAGTATCTACGGTTTCCGGGCGGCATACCCGGAGGCTCTGCTGCATTTTGAGAAGGACCATCCCGGAGCGCAGGTGCTGGTGATGGACCGGAACTACCGCTCCAATGCAAAGATCGTTGCGGCTGCGGATGCGTTCATACAGCACAACGAAGCCAGACATGAAAAGCATATGGTGCCGACCAGGAATGCGGCGGCAGACATCCGCTATATCCAACTGAAAAAACGATCGGGACAGTATGCATATCTGGGAAAAGTGGCGGCGGATTGTGATACGGAAACCGCAGTGCTGTACCGGGATAACGAGAGCGCGTTGCCGCTGATCGATCTGCTGGACCGGCAGCAGATCCCGTTTCGTCTGAAGCGGTCGGATATGTCTTTCTTTACACACCGGGTGGTGACGGATGTTGTGTCGATCCTGCGTCTGGCGCTGGATCCGTATGATACGGAACTGTTCCTGCGTATCTATTACAAATGCCAGACCTATCTGCGCAAACCGCAGGCGGAGGAGATGTGCCGCATCAGTTTGGAGAAACACATCCCGGTACCCGAGGCGGCAGAGAAGCTGCATAGCCTTAACGGAATGATCAAAGGAAAATGCAGGGCGCTGATGACCAACCTGATGAGCATGCGAAACGAAAGCCCGGCCAAGGCGATCTTCCGGATCGAAAAGCCCATGGGCTATCTGGAATATCTGGAACGCAGCAGGATCGATGGCGGCAAACTGTTTATTTTAAAGCAATTGGCGTATGCAGAAAGTACGATCACATCCTATCTTGAGCGGCTTGCGTATCTGCAAAAACGGATCGGCGGCCGGATGCGGGAGGAAGACAGCAGCTTTATCTTATCGACGATCCATTCATCAAAAGGTCTGGAATATGATCGTGTCTATCTGATGGATGCTTTTGACGGCCTGTTTCCGTCGCAGGTCCCGACACCGGGAAATGCCACGGAGGAAGAGCGGAAGGTGTTTGAGGAAGAACGCCGTTTATTTTATGTGGGAATGACGCGGGCAAAGAATGAACTGTGTATCTTCCGTTCGGAAGAAGAGTCGTCCCGTTTTGTGAGAGAGATCACGGAGAAGGATGAAAACAAGGAAGTACGTGAAGCGGCGCCGGCAATAAGAGGACTGCCATATACGAACGTGCATCCGTCTAAACTGAAGAGTGACTTTACGTTAGTGATCGGGGAACGCGTGGTGCAGAGGACTTACGGTGTGGGAACGGTCGAGGATGTGGTCTGTGATAACAAAGGAAAGGCAATCCGTTTTACCGTAAAGTTTGAGGATGACTCGGAACGTGCATACGGTTTCCCGGCGGCTTTTCAGAATGGGATGATGTGGCTGGAAAATGGGGAAAAGGTGGATATTTCCATTGAAAAACAAACGGTCACGCCAAAGACAGTATCCGCCAAAACGATCGCCGCACGGGTAAAAAAGAGGGAGGCAGACACAAGCAGGTATTCCTACTGGGCGGACAGATACCCGGATGCGGTGGTGATCAAAAAGGAGGGTTATTTCTGGACATGCCGGGGAGAGCCGGCGGTCATCGTGAACCGTCTGCTGGGATATCGGCTGGGAGGCAGTCCGTCCAATCCGGTGACAGGTTCCCCGAACCTGGATGCGCTGGTGGCGGGGCTGGTCCGCAACGGAGAAAGTTATGTGGTGATCGTGGACGGGGAAGTGATTGACGAGGGCTAAGGATCTGTCACGAATATACGGAATGAGTGAACAAGGGCGGCGGGGCGAAAGCTCCGCCGCCCGTTCGTCACATTAATAATTCTTTTCGCGTACTTCGAAATACGCCTGCGGGTGGTTGCAGACCGGGCATACCTCCGGTGCTTCGGTGCCGACCACGATGTGTCCGCAGTTGCGGCATTCCCAGACTTTTACTTCGCTTTTTTTGAACACTTCCTGCATTTCGATATTTTTGAGCAGGGCGCGGTAGCGTTCTTCATGTTCCTTTTCGATCGCTGCAACACCGCGGAACTTTTCGGCCAGATCATGGAAGCCTTCTTCATCAGCGGTTTTGGCGAATTCTTCGTACATATCCGTCCATTCGTAGTTTTCACCATCCGCTGCAGCAGCCAGGTTTTCTTTGGTGTCGCCGATGCCGTTCAGTTCCTTAAACCACAGTTTAGCGTGTTCCTTTTCATTATCTGCGGTTTTCAGAAACAGTGCAGCGATCTGCTCGAAGCCTTCTTTTTTGGCTTTGGAAGCGAAGTATGTGTATTTATTCCGGGCCTGCGATTCGCCTGCAAAAGCAGCTTCAAGATTCTTTTCGGTCTGTGTACCTGCGTATTTGTTTGCCATGTGAGTACCCTCCTTGGAAAAAAGTATTGGATGCAGTCTATTATAGCCGTGTTCGGAGTAAAATTCAATTATTATACGTTGAACATATCGGAGAAATACGCTATATTGAAGAGGGATATGCGGATGGGAGGAGGTGATCGTATGCAGAGGGAAAATCCGGATCGGAATATGATCGAGAAGGTATTGCAGAGACTGGATACGGAGGTGGAAAACGGTGCGATGTGTGTGACGGTGGAATTTGATGACAAGCAGCCGGAAGCGGAGAAGGTATCCCATAAGGGGTGCAAGGCATACGGGCAGGATGCAGCGCAAACCGTTGGCAAGCTGGATGCCTATTCCGATCAGTTATTGCGGGAGATGAAGGAAGAGTAACCATAACTGTTCCGGGCAGTTGTGGTTACATCCTATGGGGGTATGCCTGTAACAGAGTAAATTCGTGACAGACCGGTGGTCTTTTCAGGCCGCCGGATTTTGAGGAGCACTTGAATAAGTATAATGTAGTGCATTTTGATGTGGCCAGCTTTTTCAATGCAGCAAAGACACCGGAGGATGTGATCCCGTTGATGGATGGGACGATTATGGGATCCTTTTTACAGAGGAAGAGATCGGGGGGCTTTGCGAGTGCTATTCCCAGACCATCGAAAACATCAGGCAGTGGTATGACGGATACCTGATGCCGGTTGCCGGAGACTGGGATGACCATGAGCAGGTCCATATCTATAATCCCAATTCCGTGGTAGAGGCATTTCAGAGGAGAAAACTGGGTAGTTACTGGAAAAACACCGGAGCATTTGCCGGGGTGAATGACTATATCGAACTGAACAAGGCGGGATTGAAAGATGATGTGATCGCCATGATTGCAGGGGAGCGCCGGGTGGTGAATACAGCGACCTTCCAGAATGACCTGACGCATTATAAGACAAAGGACGATGTGCTGACAGCCCTGATCCACATGGGCTATCTGGGCTATGATACGGAAACAGGAGAAGCGTTTATCCCAAACGAAGAGGTACGGGATGTGTTTGAGAGTGCGGTGCGTGTCGGCGACTGGACGGATATTCAGGATGCACTGGATCATTCGGATGCGCTTTTGAAGGCAACCTGGGAGGGAGATACGAAACGGATCGCAGAGACCATCGCGAAGTCACTGCAGGACTATGCATCTATCATAAATTTTCATGATGAAAATGCCCTGGCTTGTGCGGTGATGATGAGCTACTTTACCGCCCGGAAATATTACTATGTAAAACGGGAATTACCGGCAGGCAAGGGTTTTGCGGATATTGTCTTTATTCCGAGAAATGAGGGTGAGCACCCGGCGATGGTGGTAGAGCTGAAGTGGAACCGTAATGCGAAGGCGGCTATCAAACAGATCCGGGATAAGGAATACGCAGGCGCATTGGTAGACTATAAAGGGGAACTGCTGTTGGTGGGGATCAATTACAATAAAAAGACCGGAAAATACAGCTGCCGGATAGAGAAGAGGGCGTGACGGCGGTTGGGATGGATACCAGATCGGTGAAATATGGTAGATTTTGCAAAGCAGTGGTTAAGCCAAAATCAATGAATTAACATCAAAGATTAATGTGAATAGATTATAGAGAGGCCAGGCTCTTTTTCATTCACTTTTTAAGTGAATGTGGAAATGTCATACCGAAACGTCAGGGGTGGCAAAAGAACAAGGTAATGATACTGAAATAACAAAACTGATATATTAATAATAATTCTATCCTTATCCGTACTGTGTCGAAAAGACAATGTACGGATCGGATGTGGATAACTGACAGCTGCTATTTCTTTTTGGCGCTGTCTTTTTCTTTTTCGTAAGCACGAATGGCCTGATGGATGAGGTAGATCACCTCACCATTGCTGGAACGTCCATCATATTCGGCAATGGTTACAAGGCTATCTGATACTAAGATTATCGAGTTCGAATCATTGTTAAATCACTTATTAGGGTACCAATTAGAAAGCCGGAACGAGAGACTGAAAGATTTAGCAACTATCGTATGAACTGAAAGAAAAAAGGCATCCAAAGAGATTATTAGAGATACAGATCCTAGAGGGTGCCTTTTCTTTCGTTACTTATCGTAGGCCGAGACGGATATCTGAGGAACAGAGAGAAGCCGCTCGAGAACGTATAATGAAGCTAAATAACAGTTGATTTTGTGCTCTTATAAGAATATAATTTTCTTTATAAGAGGTAAATGCAAATGGAATATTCTACAACTATAGAAATGGCTGAAAAATGGGGAATAACCAGCCGAAGAATAACCAAACTATGTAATGAAGGACGCGTTGAAGGAGCGGTTCTTATGGGGCATACTTGGATCATACCGAAGGATGCCGCCAAACCGGATGAACAGAAACGTGGCCCTAAGAGTATAAAAACCGGAGGAAATGATGAAAAAGGACGTATTTGATCTGGCTCTTTTTGATGAATATCGTGAAGGGAACAGGCTTGAGGTAAAGAAGGCGAAAGGAGGTCTTCCCAACAGCCTGTGGGATACGTATTCATCTTTTTCAAATTGTAATGGTGGTGCAATCATCCTTGGCGTTAAGGAACGTGAGGACGGAAGCTGGTATACTACACATTTACAGAATGAAAATAAGCTTTTAAAGGACTTTTGGGACACAATTAATAATCGTAAAAAGGTTAGTGTCAATCTGCTGAATGAAGGAAATGTTGACACATATGAGATCAACGGAGATGTTATAATTGTAATCTATGTTCCTAAGGCAGATCGCGTATATAAGCCGGTTTATATCAATGACGATATTTTTGGAGGAACATTCCGGAGAGATCATGAGGGAGATTATCATTGCTCAGAAGCTGAAGTGCGTGGTATGCTTCGTGATCAGGCGGAAAAGAGTACGGACAGCAGAATTCTTATCAACATGGATCTTGATATTTTCTACCCTGAAACTGTTAAAAGCTTTCGGAGCCGACATATTGCAGTAAATCCTGATCATGTATGGCATAGACTTGACGATACTTCGTATCTTGAAAGAATTGGTGCTGCATCTATATCAGATGTTGACGGCAAACTTCATCCTACGGTTGCGGGACTACTGATGTTTGGAGAAGAGTATAAGATAAGACAAGAGTATCCGGAATACTTTTTGGATTATCGTGAAATGCTTGATCCTTCTATAAGATGGACTGATAGACTTGAGTCCAGCTCCGGGGAATGGTCAGGAAATCTCTTGGACTTTTTCTTTCAGATGGAACGAAAACTCTTTAGAGACCTAAAAAAGCCATTTATGTTGGATGGGATAACCCGTGTAGATGAAACACCGGTTCATAAAGCCATTAGGGAGGCACTTGCAAACTGTATAGCAAATGCCGATTTTAATTTTGCTCGCGGGATAGTTATTATAAAAAACCCTGAGACCATAATTATTGAGAATCCCGGAAGTATTATTACCGGAAAAGCTCAGATGCTTAAAGGCGGTGTATCTGAACCAAGGAACAAATCTATTATCAAAATGTTCAATCTCATTCGTATAGGTGAGCGTGCAGGGAGTGGTGTGCCTGATATATTCAGTGTTTGGAATGATGAGGGCTGGATTCCACCTACAGTTGATGAACTATATAAACCAGATCGGACAGTTTTAACGCTTGCTTTTTCCAAAAAACAAGCGACAAGCGGAAAAAATAAGCGGCAAACGGAAAAAACAAGCGACAAGCGGAAAAAACAAGCGGAAAAAACAAGCGGAAACGGAAAGACCGCTGATAATAAACAAACTATAATTGAGTTCATTACTCAAAAAGGTATAGCCAAGACAGCGGAGATTGCGGATGCTGTCGGACTAAGTCAGCCTAGAGTAAGAGTGTTATTGGCGGAATTAGTTGCTGAGGGAATAGTTGAACCCCAGGGCGAAGGAAGAGCAAGAGTATATACTTCTAAAGTATGATATATGCACAAATGTGAATAAGTTTCCTATTTTATAAACTTTTGTTAATTTGTCGCCGATCTACTAGATAGCCAGCAGATTTCAGCGTTGGGTATGCAATTGATTCAGATACAAAAGATGAATAATGAAGCGGGTTCTATTTAATATACTTGATAGGTTTTCCGCTTGCATTTACAAATGTTGTTGACAAGTCCCGTGAAGCAGTAAAAATCAAGGCTTTGCGGGATTTTTAATTTTCATCTGAAACTGTCAGAAATCGTCAGGATCATCGGAAATGGTGTAAAATTTGGTGTAAAAAAGTTAATGGGAAAATGAAACGTGGATCACTTGACACCCTACAATGTAGGGCTTAAAATGTACGTAGGAGAAATGGAACAATGGAACAGTTGGGTAGAACATTTATAGAATTGCCGCTCTTTTCTAAGCGGTGGGCAGAAATAGGGTTGGGTGAAGATGAACTGTTGGCGTTACAGCTATTGTTGTTGAAGGATCCGGAATCAGGACCGGTTATGGAAGGAACCGGTGGCATCCGCAAAGTAAGGTTTCCGTTGACTAACAGAGGGAAAAGTCATAGTGTGCGTGTTTGCTATACGGATTTTGAGGAATATGAGGTTATTTATCTGATCACCGCATTTACTATAGTAAGATGTTGGGGTCAAATGGACCCCGTTTGTTAGTAACAAATATGCGGAATATACTGTAACTGCGTAGCGTATGTGGTATACTGTAAGGGACGAATAACAACAGTTCCTGAGGTGATCCACATGTCATTCCGCTTAAACGA
>JAFUUX010000035.1 GCA_017471325.1 Lachnospiraceae bacterium
ATTATCGTTCCACTCTGCATCTCTGTCAATCCCCTTCTTTACATATTTCCCTGGCTTTTGGTTACTATCACATCCCTTCGTGCTGTGAATAATAACGCGGATTTACGCCTTCCAGTGTAAGCGGTGCAGCTCCCCCGCCTGCTCCATGCCTGCGAAACCGTTCTGCCGCAGCGCCTCATACAGCACAATGCTGACAGAGTTTGCCAGATTCAGTGAACGGATCTCCGGTCGCATGGGGATACGGATACAATCCTCCTCATGATCTACCAGGATCTCCTCCGGAATACCGGCGCTCTCCCTGCCGAACATGATATAATCCTCCGGGCCATACCGCACATCCGTATAACTATGCCTTGCCTTGGTCGTGGCATAATAAATGTGTGCCTCCGGATTTCTCCTGAGAAAATCCTCATAATTGATATAGCGCGTATAATCCAGCAGTTTCCAGTAATCCATGCCGGCACGCTTCACTGCCTGCTCCGTCAGCCGAAACCCCAAAGGCTCGATCAGGTGCAGACGGGTACCGGTAGCCACACAGGTACGTCCGATGGCACCCGTATTATGTGGGATCTCCGGCTGGTGCAATACAATATTCATCGTTTCTCCCTTTTAGAAGATCAAAAAGCCGCAACTACAACAACCGCCCCGACAAAGCGGGGCAGCGTGCATTGATCGATCGTGATCGTTCGGAGCCCCCGGGGGGCTTCCGGTTACGATCGGTGTGCTCTTATTTTGCGTTCTGGAAATGCCCTGCCACGATCGCCCCAAGTGCCAGGGAATTCACTTTTACTTCCGTGGAATCCGAACGGCTGGTCAGGATGACCGGCGCCTTGGTCCCTGTCATGATATTCCCGTTTTTGCAGTCACACAAATGCGTCAAAGCCTTGTATACCAGGTTTCCCGCATGGATATCCGGGAACAGCAGCACATCCGCATCACCCACGATCTTGCGGCCTTCTGCCCCTTTATGCTTTGCTGCTTCGCGGTCAATGGCCAGATCCATGGAAAGCGGTCCATCCACGATGCAGCCGGTGATCCTGCCGTCTTCGCACATCTTTGTCAGTTCGTCCGCTTCCACCGTGACCGGCATCTTTGGATTGACTACCTCTACCGCTGCCACGGGTGCCACCTTCGGTGTTTCGATCCCGCAGGCATGCGCGATCTCTACCGTATTGTTAATGATGGAAACCTTATCCTCCAAAGACGGATACGGGATAAATGCCACATCGCTTAAGAACAGCAGGCCTTCATGCCCTTTGATCTCAAATACACATACATGGGACAGCGTCTTATCCGTGCGCAGCCCTACTTCCTTATCCAGCACGCTCTTTAAAAAACTCCTGGTATCGATCAGGCCTTTCATATACATATCCGCCTGGCCGTTGTGCACCAGTTCCACTGCCTTGCGCGCAGCCGCCACGGTATCCGGCTCATCGATCACCTCAAACCGGGACAGATCGATGTTCATCTCTTTCGCAATGCTTTCCATCCTGGCCTTATCGCCTACCAGGATCGCATCTGCGATCCCCTTTTTCTTGGCCACGTCCACTGCCTCCAGCACTGCGCTGTCCTGCGCGCACGCGACAGACACCTTCTTGGTCTCCACGGCTGAAACCTTTGACAACAGATCCTCAAAACTCTTGCTCATCTCCTGCATCTCCTTTTCGTTATTTTACGCTTTCCCTGCGGCATTTCCCCCATGCCGCGTCTCCTTCGGGCATCTGACGCCCCTGACTTTGTAGTTTATTACATCACCGGCGGAAAAGCAAGTTTTTTGTGATCTACATCTCTTCCAGGTTTAACAGTTCGCAGCAGATATCCGCCATCTCCTCCGGTTTTTCCTCCATGCCGCAGCGTATCCAGTCCTTGGTGACCGTGATCAGCGCGGAAGTCGCTGCGCGGACCTGATAGCGCCTTTTGGGCGAATCGACCGGGACGGAAGACCTTTTCAGGATCTCTTCAAAGATCTCGAGCAGCGGCAGGTTTGCTTTTTCCAGCAGGACACACAGCTCCCGGCTTGTCTTCAGTTCCGAAAACATGCCGACCAGCCACTTTCGCGCCGATTCCTTTTCCCCGATCACGCCGCTCAGCGAGTCACACAGCCCGTTCGTTATTTCCCTGGTGATGTCCTTCATGATATCGTCTTTCGATGCGTAATTTCGATAGATCGATCCCCTGGATACACCGGATCTTTGGATGATCATCGTCATGGTGATCTTTTCATACGGTGTCTTCTCCATTAAACGGATCAGCGCCGAGCAGATGCACTCCCTGGTGATCCGGTTCGCTTCCTTGTTCGACAAACGTTTCACATGTCGCTGTTCCAATTCTGTCTGCATTTTGCCTCCTTTGTATATGACATCTGACATCCGGGCTTGTCCCGACACTGTATGCTCCCCGTAAGGAAGTATCAAGCGGATCCGGTTGCTGTATCAGTGCTATGGTGCCGTATGCTCCCCACAGAGATGCATCAACCTTACCGCGGTAAAGACCTCCCCATTTGGAGATGTATACTCCCCATAGAATTGCATCAACACTATCCGTCTCTTTTTGTACTGTCCGGACAGATGAACGGTTTTTGTATACTTTGCCAGTATGCCTGTTGCAATACGCCTGTTTCGGTGATACAATTGTATTATCAAAACAGTTGTATGTCAACAGGATATCTGCAAACAAAAAAAGCCGGCAGTAAAACCGGCAAAAAAGTGAGGTGAACATTATGAGACATGTTACCATGTTTTCCGCAGCACTGATCATCATCATCAGTTCATTCGTCGGCTTTGTTATCGAGGACACCTGGCTGGCCCTGCGCCGCGGCTACATTGACAACCGCAATGTCAATCTTCCGTTTTTGTTCGGCTACGGCCTTGCCGTAATGGGTTTCTACCTGCTGCTCGGCCTTCCCGGCGGTGACGGTGATGTGCTGTACTGCATCAAGGCGGCGCTGCTGGTATCCGTGGGTGAGATCCTGCTGGGAAAGACCGTGGAATACACCTGCGGCATCCGTTATTGGGACTATTCCTCGATCCCGCTGCACATCACCAGATATACGAGTGTCCCCACCAGCCTGGGCTTTGGGATCATCATTACGGAATATATGGAAAATGTCCTTCCCGCCATCCTGATGCTGGCAGAACAGTTTGAATCCTATCGCACCACGCTGATGGCGCTTGGCATCGTTCTGATCCTGGAACTGGATTGCGCCTCGTCATTTCACTATTTCCACACCAAAAAAGAACCCTATCTGAAATGGAAGCGGGATCTACCTTTTCTGCAACATCCCATCTCCCAAAATTATACCGGTTAACTGCATACACCGCGGACAGAAATCAGAAACGGCAGTAGATTTCGTTCACGTGTAAATATTAAGATGACCGGCTCCTGCCGCCGTGAACGTGACTAATAGATCCCGCCGATACCGGTATCACTGTCTATCGTATTCATATTATACAAAACCAGCACTTCCGTGATCTCCGGGTGCTCATTGATAAATTTCGACGGCCCGCCTTTGTAATAGCGGGTGTCAAATACATAGACCGTATGGTAATGGTTCAGCAAAAAAGGCACAAAACAATTTGCGTAACTGTCCTTGACCACTGCAACTGCCCCACTCTCCACCGCATCATTCGTGATGATGACCATGGGATGGATATTGTTCAGGAAATAGGAATACTGATCCTTCTGCGTCAGGTACTCGGGATTGTAGGGGCTGTCTGTCACCTCCCCGGTATCCGGATACAGCACCTGCAGCCTCCAGTCCGGATGCCTGCAGGAAATGATCGTGTCCGCGCCAAAATAAGGATCGTTCAATTTGGAATAAATGGTGCCGCGGAAATCCTCCGATACGGTCTCCGTCACATAATCCGTGAGCGGCAGCGGCGTGATCCCCCGTGCCTCACACCAGGCCTGATAACCGATATAAGCGCCATAGACCGTCCAGTGATGATCCGTGCGGTAAAACAGGCGCCTGGACGGCGGCACACCCTGCCCGTCTTCTGCGCCTCCCATCGCCTCTGCCGTCCATTGTACATCAGCGCGCAACGCTCCATAGACATCGATCGTCTGCATTTTTTCCGGCATCGCCGCGTAGATCTGCTGTATGGTCTGCAGTTGCGTCGGTCGTGCTGCTCCCTGCTCCGCCACAAGCGTCTGTCTGTCTGAACGCAGAAGCGCATCCGCATCCGGCGCGTACTGCGGCAGCGCGTCCCGGTATACGCTCACCGCCGTAGGCACCAGCATCAGGCTGCAGTGCGCATGCTCTGTGTTTTCCGCCAGTTTGGAAAACTGCGCGATCTGTTTGTCCGTATTCTGCGGCGCATCATACACCTCGATCAGCGAGCCGTCCTGCGCCAGATAGACACCATTGATCTCCTTTCGCCCGCTCAGCCGCTCCGCCTCCGTGATGATGCTCAAAAACTCATTCCGCATGGGAAAATGATCTGCCGCATAGGTGCCCAGCGCCTCTGTGACACTGCCGTTTCTGATCTTTTCCCAGGTGATCTGCGGCAGTTTCGCCAGCGTTCGGTTTTCGCTTTCGGAAAAATCCTGCTTCTTTGTCAGAAAGAACGCAATGGAAAAACACAAGATCATCAGCGCGATCAGGTATGCGCTTACCCGCTCCGTCATGGTCACTGGCTGTGTCTCTTCTTCTGTTTTCTTTTCCTGTCCGTTTGTATTCACTGATCCTTCTCCATAGGCCTCCTATAACTGCATCCGGTATTCCCATATGCTTAAAACCGGAAATACAAAAACGGGTTATACGTATCCCGCACCAGGCTGGCCACCACCACCAAAAACAGCGTGATCAGCAAAAGCGCCCCGCACATTGCCGCCAGATTTTTCCTGTACACACCGGCCTTCTCCATTTTGTTCCGAAACCACGGCCAGACCGGAAACGCCAGCACGCACGCTGCCAGCAAAAACGGCAGATAGTTTCCCGCGTACCAGAAAAACTCCGTGCCAAAAAAAGCGTTGCCCGGAATACCCGCCAGCTGCATGAAGTACCGCCCCATCTCGCCCAGATCGTCAAAGGTAAAGATCCCGAAGCCGAAGACCACGATCACGATGGCGTACAGATGCTGCAGAAACTTTGGCAGTTTTGCAAGCCCCTTCCCCCACACATATTTTTCCAATGCCAGCAATATACCATGATACAGCCCCCACATCACAAAGTTCCAGGAAGCGCCGTGCCATAGGCCTGTCAGGAACCACACCGCGAACATATTGCGCAGATGCTTTGTCACACCCACACGGTTGCCCCCCAGCGGGATATAGATATAATCGCGGAACCAGGTGGACAGTGAGATATGCCACCTGCGCCAGAAATCCGTGATCGATGTGGCGCTCAAAGGATAGATAAAGTTTTCCGGGAAATGAAATCCCAGCATGCGTCCCAGGCCGATGGCCATGTCACTGTACGCGCTGAAATCATAATACAGCTGCAGGGTGAAGCATAACAGCCCCAGCCAGGCCGTGATCACGGAGATCCCTTCCGCCGCGCGGATGCTGTCCCAGAGCGCGCCGATCTGGTTGGCGATCAGTACCTTGCGCATCAGGCCAGGCAGAAAGCGGTGAAAGCCCTGCACAAAACCGCTCTCGCTCACTTTCCGGCTGTGGATCTCCTCCTGCACCGTGGAAAATCGCACGATCGGCCCCGCGATCAACTGCGGGAACATGGAAACATATGTCAGATAATCCAGATAATTATGCTCGACCTTTACCCGGCCTTTATACACATCTATGGAATAACTTACCGTCTGGAAGGTATAAAAACTGATGCCCACCGGCAGCGCCACGCCAGGCAGCGCCGCATCCCAGGGTGTCAGCCGGTTCCAGATGCCCACCGCAAAATCCGCATATTTAAAATATGCCAACAGCGAAAAATTGATGATCAGCGCGCACGCTAAGAAGATCCGCTTCCGCAAAAGCGTCGTGCCGTATTTTTCCTGCAATATCCCGTCCAGGTAGTCCACAAAAGAAGAGAGCAGCATAAGCAGGATATATACCGGCTCCCCCCAGGCATAAAAGAGCAAACTAAAGACCAGCAGGACGAAATTTTTCGCCCTGCCGTGAAATACATAATACAGGATCAAAAATGCCGGTAAAAAAAAGAATAAAAACGGCAGACTGCTGAATACCATACCCTATACTCTGCTGCTTACTTTCCTGCAAGCCCGTCTGTGATCACACCCTCAATGCCTGCCGCATCCGCCGAGATCACCAGATACAGGGTATCCCCCTGCTTCTTTACGGCTGCTGCCTTGATGATATCTGCCTGCTCCGGCAGATAAGAGAGCATCTCCGGTGATGAAAGCTGCGCCAGTACCGCGTTTAATTTTTCCTCAACCACCGGAATATTTGCTTCATCCGCCACCTTCAGGATGATCACGCGGTCGGCATGCACCTCATCCGCCTCCGCAAATACATAATCGGAAAGCATGGCGGCATCAATCCCATAATAGTTCATCAGCCAGTCCGCATCTGCCTCATACATCTCCGGCAGCGTATATGCAGACTTGATCTTTGCATAGATCTCCGTTGGCTTTAAGGCTTCGGCTGCCGGCGTGCTTTGCTCTGCTGCCTGTGTGGCCGCTGCGGTTGCCGCCGGTGTGGCTGCCGCGCCCTGCTGCTGTGCCGCTTCCCCGCAGCCTGCCAGTCCAAACAGCATGGATGCTGCCGCTAATGTGGTTGCCAGTTTCAATGTCTTTTTCATAATCCTCTCCTCCATATCTGCCCTCGTCCAACTAACGCATGTGAGACTCTAAGGGCTGAAGCCCTAAGACTCTCATCAGGTGCCGGGTAAGACCGCTTATTGCGCGGCCGCCTCCCCGGTCTCCTGCGCAGCCTGTGACGGTGTTTCCCCGGTTTCTCCTGCCGGTGTTTCCCCGCCCGCCGTCTCCTGTGTTTCCTCAGAAGGCGCCGCCTCCGGCGGCTCCTGCATGATCTCGTCCATGTCCGGGATCTCATATCCCAGCCGGTCCGCGGCATAGCGCACCAGCATCATGGTCCATACCTCATAAGCCGCTGCGGTTTCATGCAAAAATCCGTCACTGCAATATTTCGCCTCCAGATTTCCCTCACCATCCGAAAGCACCGTAGCCATATCGATATAACCCCAGCCATTCTGTTTTGCCTGCTCCTGGATCGCCGCGTTAAAGGCAGCCAGGTTTTTATTGTTTAAGCCCTTTGTCCCCTGATCCTTCAGCGTGTAGGTGGCACTGATGATGGTGATCTCCACCTCCGGCGAAAGTTCTTTGATCTTTGCGATCAGCTGCGGATACAGGTCAATGGAATCCTGCAGCCCCAGGCTCACGTCGTTGATGCCAAAAAACAGAAACGCTTTTTTCGCGCCCATCATCTGTATGGACTCCCATACCGGATGCTGTTCGCCCTGATACAGCGGATGCACACTCTTGTCACTTACCGGCCAGAACGCATTATGCAGGGAAAGCGAGCCTGCCGCCAGAAACTGCAGTTGTTTCAGCAGCGGATCCGAACTGCGGCCTGCATAATTACGGAATCCCAGCAGCACGGAATCCCCGGCAAATACCGTATCCTGGTAAAATGCGCGGATCTGCGCCATCTGTTCCTCGGAATACTTCATATTGCGCAGCGCTGCCAGTTCATAAGATGTCACCCCATCCGGCGGTGCCGCCGCCGCTTCCACTGCACTGTTTTCAGATACCGCGTTCTCCGAGATGCTGTCTTCCGAGATGCTGTCTTCCACAGCCGGCTCTTCCTCCGGACCTACCCGCTCCTCTGTATCTCCATGCAGCACATAAAACCCCATTGCTGCCGGCGCTTCCTCTTCCAGATGGATCGCCTCGGCCGTGACCGTGGTCTCCGTCTCCGTTTCCGCCTCCGCCGCCGGCTGCTTCTGTATCCCGTCCGTTGACAGACCCATAAAGCCACAACCGCATAAACTGCCGGCCATTGCCGCTGCCATCAGTATGCCCAGACACCTTCTGCCTTTCATACGCAAGCCTTTCCTGCTCCCAGATTCTGTTCAAAGCAATCTATACCGTGACCGCTCCGCTCCCTTGCTTTTTGAACAGCCACCCAGATATTATACTCTCTCATACCGCAAAATACAATATCGCCATAATCCCCGCAAATACGATCTCCATACCGATGGCAAAAAGCGATACATTCTGCACCGGCCAGCCGCGATTTTTCCGCAGTTCATCATGAAAAGGAAAACGGATCTTTTCCAGTATCACGATCTTTAAATACCTTTTCAGGAAAACCTTTCCCAGACCGATCCCGCCATCAAATATAAATACAAACGATAACAGCAGGAATGCAAAAGGATGCCGGCTCAGCATAGCCAGAAGCCCCAGAAACAGTCCGATGGGCCTCGAACCGCCGTCCCCCATCAGCAGCGTGCTCGGAAACCAGTTATAAAACAGATATGCGATGAGCACGCCGATGAGAATGGCTGCCATGCCCTTATATTCCCGGGAAATTTCAGAAAAGATCAGGACAAAAGCCAGAAGTTCCACACTGGTCACACCACCGCATAAGCCATCCACGCCGTCACTGCAGTTGGTGACATTGACCGACACCCACAAAAGCACAAAGGCCAGCACCGCATACAGCGCAACCGGCACACGAAAATGCCAGTTCAAAAAATAGACGTCCGGATCATGAAACAGAAGGAACACCGCCACCACGGCCGCTACGATCACCGCATCAATGATCGCCTTGATATAGTCTTTCCAGGGGATCGCGGAACGGTCATCCAAAAAACCGGACAGCGTCATGGCCAGAAGCGCGCCCAGATAGAGAAGCATTTCTTTGGACACACCGTAAAAGATCAGGCTGGCCGCATACCAGATGATGGTGAATACCACCCCAACCCCCGTGGTTTTCCCTTTGGAAGCGGCATTCACATCTACCCTGGTCCCATCCGGGCGAACGGCAGTCTTTCCGCCGTCTACCGGCAGAAAGGAAAATCTGACCTTCAGCAAAAGAAACGCTGCCGCAAATGCCACAATGGCCACAAAAATCGCTTTTACCGCTTCCTCCATACTTCTATCCCTTCGTATCCCGTCTCCTGTTTCAAAGACATCCGTTCCGGACGTCATAAACAAAATCCGTGCGCTTACTATAAAATTTTTCCGAAAAAAGCCCAGGCCTGATGCCCGGACTTTTCCTCATTTGCATGGGACCAACAGGGTTCGAACCTGTGACCTCCCGCACGTCAAGCGGACGCTCATCCCAGCTGAGCTATGATCCCGATCCATCCCGAAATGCTTATCATTCCGGAACAATCTTTATTCTACCGCAATGTTATGTTAATTGCAAGCATTTATTTTTGAATGATCCGGCACTTCGGCCTCATGCCTCAACATGCCAAACCCCTTCACCTGTTCCAAAGTCTCCGCGCGTGCCCGCCCTTTTCATTCCGCCCGCAGCGCGTCGATCGGGTTCAGTTCGCTGGCCCGTTTGGCCGGCATCCACCCAAAGATGATACCCACGCCCGCCGAAAAACCAAAGCCCAGCAGGATCGCACCTCCGGATATCGCAAACTTGGCATCCATCATTTGTGCCGCCACTGCCGCGATCAGCAGTCCCAGCAAAATGCCGATAAAACCGCCTACCATGGAAAGCACGATGGACTCGATCAGAAACTGGATCTGTATCCTGGCCGGTTCCGCCCCCAGCGCTTTGCGCAGACCGATCTCTTTGGTGCGCTCCGATACGGACACCAGCATCATGTTCATGATACCGATACCGCCTACCACCAGAGCGATAGAGGCGATGCCGCCCAGCAGTCCTCCCATCATGCTATACACATCGTTCATCATATCCATCAGCGAACTCATGTTAAAGATACTGAAAAAGTCCGTATTCTCGTTGTAGATATTTTTCAGGACAGCACGCAGGTCTGTCTCTACCCTGCTGATATCCGCCTGCGGCTCCACATATACTTCCACATTATTCACAAAACCATTGCCTGTCATGGCCAGCGCGTTTTTATACGGCACCAGGATGGTCCCTGCCAGTTCGCTGTTGTCTGTCATAAAGCCCATCAGGTTGTCACTGTTTTTCTGTATGCCCACGATGGTATAGCGATAGCCATGCACCAGGATCTCCGCGCCCAGAACCTGCTTTCCCAGCAGCGCGTTCTTTACGTAGTTCTGATCCACGATGCACACATAAGTATCCCCGGACATATCCAATTCCGAAAAAGCCCGTCCTGCGATGATGGAATCGCTGTTATGCGTGAAAAACAGCGCATTCTTGCCTTCCACGCTGGTTTCTTCATATACCTCCGTACCTGCCACCGAGGATGTGGTAAGCGCTACCGTCGGGGACAGCCCCTCCACGCCCTCTACTTCCATGAGCAGCTGCATATCCGTTTCGGAAAGCCCCTCCTTCATCACGGAAGCCCGGGTGGATATGTTCAGCGTTCCTGCCCCCAGGTTGGAAAACTCTCCCATCATCTGGTTGGATACCGACTGCACAATGGTGATCAGGCCGATCACTGCCGCCACACCGATGATGATGCCCAGCATCGTTAAGAAAGAACGCATCTTATTGGCTTTGATGTTCTGCAGCGCCATAGAAAGGCTCTGTTTCAATATGGCAAGACTAAGCATCTTCCAGGCCTCCTTCACTGATATTCCCATCCAGGATGCGCACGATGCGGCTGGCATGGGATGCGATCTTTGCATCATGCGTGATCATGATGATCGTGCGCCCTTCATCGTTCAGTTCATGAAACAACTGCATGACCTGCATGCCGGTCTTCTGATCCAGCGCCCCGGTAGGCTCATCCGCCAGCAGGATCGTCGGGTTGGTCGCTATGGCGCGGGCGATGGCCACTCGCTGCTGCTGCCCGCCGGAAAGCTGATTGGGCATGTGGTACATCCGCTCCTCCAGCCCCACACGGATCAGCATTTCCCTGGTCCGCTCCTGCCGCTGCTTCTTGGGCATGTTTGCGTAGATCAGGGGCAGTTCCACGTTTTCAAAGGCGCTCTGCCTCTGCAGCAGCTGAAAGGACTGGAAGATAAAGCCGATCTCCGCGCTGCGGATCCGCGCCAGTTCCGTCTGGTCCTCATCCGCGATCAGTTTTCCGTGCAGCCAGTAACTGCCGGCTGTGGGCACATCGAGGCAGCCGATGATGTTCATCAGCGTGGATTTTCCGGAACCGGAAGGCCCCAGCACCGCCAGGAACTCGCCCCGGCGCACGCTTAAGTCGATCCCTTTTAAGACCACGGACACCTCATCGCCCATTTCATATTCTTTTGTAATGCCTTCCATGCGTAGGATCTCTTCACCCGTATTCTGCACCATATCCGTTCTTTCCCTTATCACGCGGCCTGCTGCCCTTTTACTGTTCTTCCTGCATTGCCTTTGCCATATCCTCATAAGAGAATGTCAGGCGCACCACGGTATCTCCCTCCGATAAGCCGGATAGGATCTCCGTATAGGTACCGTCGCTGATGCCGCACTCCACATCACGCTCTTCCATGGACTTTCCGTCAGCGCCCATGACATTGACATAGGCAGTACCGTCATCCCGGATCTTGATATTCCTGGTGGCGATGCTCAGCACATCCTTTTCATCCGAGATGATCAGGCGCACCTCCACGCTCATACCGCTGCGCACATCCTCATCTGCCTTAAACTCCACCTCGGAGTCAAAATAGGATACGCCGTTCTGCACCTTCGCGACACGGCTGATCTGCGAGATCTCCCCCACATAATCCTTCCTGATGGCATTTAAGGTGATCTCCACGGGTGCCCCCACCGATGCCCCCATGATATCATATTCGTTGATCTTGATCTTTACTTTCATCTCGCCAAAATCCGTCACCACTGCTGCCGGCTTTTCATTGGTCGTTGCGATAAAGTCCCCCTCTTTGATGTTCATCGTCGTGATGATGCCGTCCATCGGCGCGCGCACCACACAATCATCGAGCTGCTCATACAGCCTTGCCAGTTTCAGTTCATTAACCGATGTGTCCGAGGACTGCATGGACTGCTCATACTGCAGACGGTAATTCGCCAGGGACTCATTTGCGGTAGTCTGCGCCATGGTCAGCGCATGCAGCGCGATATTGTACTGATCCACCGCGTTCAGATAGGCGGTCTGCGCAGAGATCACTTTGTCATAATAAGTGGTGATCGTGTTCTCCTCTTTCTTCTTTGCCGCCTCCAGATTGGTCAGCGCGTTCTGGTACCCCAGCCAGGCGGAATCCAGGGCACGTTCCGCGGATTCATAACTTGCATCCGCCGCGTATTGCGCATCATCATTACTGATCCGCTTTGCATGGTCTCTTTCTTCTAATGTGATCTGTGCCTGACGCACCTGCTGGTAAGCAACATCCACGCTGTTCTTCGCATTCAGGATGGCCTGTGTCTGGCCTGCCTGGTTCTCCGCTACCTCCCTCTGGTAATCACGCTGCGCGATCTGCAGCGCCTGCTCCGCGGTCTGTACTGCATTGGTCGCCGATACGATCTGGTTCTGAGCCGCCACGATGGTGCTGTTCTGCCCGTTGTCCATGTCATTTTTATAATTGTAATAATTGTTCCGTGCCTGGCGGATGCTCAGATCCGAATTGGCCTCATTTACGGACATGGACAGTTCCAACTCCTCGATCTGCCGCTCGATGTTCTCCTTGTCCAGATAGGCTACCGGCTCGCCCTTCTTTACCTCATCGCCTTCCTCCACCAGCACCTCCACTACCTTCACGCCGGTCACCTCAGCCAGCACGTTCTGCTCCGTCACCGGCTCCACCGTGCCGGTAAAACTGTGGTAGGTACGGATATCGCGCCGCTCCACCGTTTCTTTTGTAAAAGCGTTCTGTGCTGATTTCGCCGTGCAGGAAGCCATCAGATAGATCAGAATGCCTATGATCGCCAGGATAATGATCAGTTTCACCCAGTTAAATTTTTTCTTTTTCTTCTTTTTCGCTGCCTCTGCCATATCCGCTCCTCTTTTTTTCATGCATATTGTACAAAAACCATAGCCTACCTTATATCAATCTGTCCCAACTGTCAAGATTTTATTATTCCGGTTAACATTAATGAATGCCGCAGGGTAACAAAACTTTGATTTGCCCTGCACAGGTCTTACCAGGGCAGCATAACCGCCAGTTAAAAACCATCTTCGAGATCGAACTTATACAGAGATATGAATTTACCTTAACTGCATATACCGCGGCCCCGGATCAGAAACGACAGAGGATATCCCCTCATCTTTGACCGTCTGATCGGTACATCAGAGGGCAGCGGCGCGGCGCTCAGCACAGCATGCCGTACTTTGAAACATTTGCCGAGATCTCCGTATTATGAAAACGCGTGATCTCCTCTACCTTCTTCACCAGATAGTCCAGCGTGCCGGGGCCTACCTCTGCCAGATCTTCACTATAGAGCACCTTCTGGTGGGACAGGATCAGAAACTCCGCCGGCTCCAGGCGCGCATAATCGCGCAGGCGCAGCAGCGGCATGGAAATCCCTTCTTTGAGCAGTTCCGCCCGGATCTCCGCGATTTTTTCGATAAAACTGTCGCTTTCAAACAGCCGCAGGAACTCCTCCCCAAAGACCAGTTCCAAAGGCTCCGTACATTCCTGCAGATGGTTAAAAATATCTGCGCGTACCGTGATCTCTTTCTTTTCTGCCATGTTTTTTCCTCCGGATCATAGATGTACAATCTTTTATAGTATACCAAAAAAAATACAGAATGAAAATGTCCTTTTGTTGTACTCGCTCTTCCAAAAAAACGGCCATCTTCCGATGACCGTTTTTCCCGGTATGTTCTTACCGGCTCCCTTTCAATACCGGTGAAAGGGGCTTGTAGATCAGCATGGTGATGATCACCGAGCATAAGCATTTCACCAGGTTGAACGGCACATTGAACATGATCAGGCACGCCCATAAGCCGTTCACCTTCGGGTTGATGCTCTGGTACGCACCGATGATGGCTTCCATCGGCATGCCGTAAAACTTCACATAAGCCGGATACGCGATGTAGGCATTCACAAATACCGATAATACCGCCATGACCACCGTGCCTGCCAGGGCACCGGCGATCGCGCCTTTGCGCGTCTTTTTATGATGATAGATCAGACCTGCCGGCAGCACAAACAGCGTGCCCAGCAGGAAATTGCACAACTCCCCCGTACCTGCGGTGCTGGTCTGAAACAGGTGCAGCAGATTCTTGATCAGGCAGATGCTCACACCTGCTGCCGGTCCCAACGCAAAACTCCCCAACAGTGCCGGCAGTTCCGAAAAATCCATTTTGATAAACCCCGGGATCAGCATGGGAATGGGGAAATCCAGCGACATCAGGATAAAGGAAATGGCGGACAGCATGGCTACCACTGTCAGATTCCGCACATTGCTGCCGGCACCTGCCCGCTTTCCCTCCCCCACACGCTCTGCTGCATTGCTTTCCGTTACTGTAGTTTCTTTCATCTTCTTTCCATCCTTTCCGGCGCTTTCGCCTGCGTTTTTTATGAAAGGATCCCACGAAAAAACCCCGGCTGCTTCCTGACGCCGGGGCAGAATACATATGAAAAACACATGTTTTCTTCTCTCATCCAGACTATACTGTCGGTTCCGGAATCTCACCGGATCAGCCGCACGGTGAAATGCCGTGCAGGTCGCGGACTCTACCGCCGGTGGGGAATCTCACCCCGCCCCGAAGAATTCTTTCATATTTTAAGTTACTGAACCAATACAAGACCATTATATACGGAATCGTCTTTTTGTCAATCCAAAGTTCACGGGATCAGCAGATTCATGTCCACCTTGCCGCTGATGCCGGGCACGGTGGCTTTTTCCGTATACTGCCACGCGCGGATCTCGTAGGGATAGTACAGTTCGTCATCATAATAGGCATACCAGGTCTCATACTGCTGTATCTCCGACATTTCCAGCATCTCAAAGAAGGAATAGACGCCGCCGTAGATCATGGGCGTATAACCGGCCTCCCGGATATCCTCCAGAAAAGCATGCACGATGCCGGTGCGCGTAGCCTTATCCAGCGCATCTGCCCGGGCCGTGTCATTGGTAATGCGCTCCACATCGATCGCCACCGGCAGCTGCACCTCATAGGGCGCAAGCTGTTCGATCACCAGCGCTGCCTCCTCATGCGCCTCCTCTACCGAGATTGCCTGCGTAAAGAAATAGACACCTACCGCCACGCCGTTTTCCGCCGCGCCCTGTATGTTCTGCGCAAAACACTCATCCACCAGAAGTTTGCCGCTGCCATAACCGCGGTAGCCTACGCGCAGCATCGCATGCTTTACGCCGGCCTCCGCTACCGCCTGCCAGTCGATCTCCCCCTGGAACTGGGACACATCCACCATCGGTGCCGACTTTACTTCCTCCCCCGTAACAAACTGCAGCCAGCCGTGTTCCTCTCTCTGCAGGCTCTCCTTCGTGATCCCGTTCTTCGGCCGGTTCTCGTCGATCAGCGTAAAGCGGTATCCGCCCGGGATCTGGTAAAACATATACTCCGGATAAAAGGACCGGATCGCCGAGGTCAGTCCCTGCCCCTCTAAGCGCTCTTTCAGATCCTCCCGCAGCGCGCGCTCCGTCTCTGCTGCCGCATCCTCCTTTGCCTCCGCGACCAGCATATCCAGTTCCACCTGCGTATAGGCCTGCGTCTGAGCGTTTCCCGTGCCCGCGCCCCGCGCCGCTTCGATCTCGCTGATGGTCTTAAGCGCTTCTTCCGCACGCTGCCTGGCTGCCTTTTCCTCCCGCAGCCGCATGACCAGTATGGTAAACAGCACCGCCGCGATCAAAATCGTCACAAACAGCACGCCCAGTGCCAGTCCGCTCTTTCTGCGCCGCGGTCTCGCCGTGCGCCTGCGGTGTGAGCGCAGGGCGCGCAGATGTTCCTCCTGCTGCGTATTGCTTGAACTGAAAACCGTCGGTTCCGTCACTTCCGGGAAATCCCGCTTATGTTCCTCCCTGATCCCCATTCCAGGTTCCATCACTGTCTCCTTTATTCTGAACAGGCCGCCCTCTTTTTTCCGGCCCGGTCAGATACTTTATAATGTTACTATTCACAGTCGAATCGCGCACTTGCTGCGCGATTACGACACAAATATTCCGAGCGAGATGGGTTTTGCCCATCGCCGCAGGCGATTTTCATTGGCAAAACCCGTTACTATCACAGCACGAAGGGCTGTGAATAGTAACTTTATAATAGAATAACACACAAATGTAATACTTGCCAGTCCCGGCATAAACATGGTATTATAGTAAGCGCAATAAATAATTGCGCTTACTATAACGCTCCGCGAGGATGCGCACGGATTTTGTAAGGAAATATGCCGCTTTCAGCGGCCAAAATCCGGCGCAGTAAACGACAAAACGAAAATAGTTTTGTCGTTTA
>JAFUUX010000150.1 GCA_017471325.1 Lachnospiraceae bacterium
AAACGACAAAACTATTTTCGTTTTGTCGTTTACTGCGCCGGATTTTGGCCGCTGAAAGCGGCATATTTCCTTACAAAATCCGTGCGCATCCTCGCGGAGCGTTATAGTAAGCGCAATTATTTATTGCGCTTACTATAAAATATACTTTCCCCGGATCTGACTCAGATGAACTTTTTGATAAAACTGCGCCGGTGGATCGGTGTCGGCCCGTATTTTCGCAGCGCATCGATATGTGCCTGCGCGCCATAACCTTTATTGGAAGCAAAACCGTATTCCGGATACACCTCGTCATACTTTACCATCAGCCGGTCCCTGGTCACTTTTGCGACAATGCTTGCCGCCGCGATGGACGCGGATCTTGCATCCCCTTTAATGATCGGCACCTGACGGATCCCTGTCTCCGGGATCGTTACCGCATCATTCAAGAGCAGATCCGGCTGCGGATCCAGTTTGGACACCGCCTCGCGCATCGCCTCGTAAGTCGCCTGCAGGATATTGATCTCATCGATCCGCTCCGGCGTATTATAGCCCAACCCCACCGCCACGGCCTCCTGCATGATCCGTTCATAGAGTTCCTCTCTCTTTTTTTCGGATAATTGCTTGGAATCATTTAGATATAAAAGGGAACAATCTTTCGGAAGGATCACGGCGCCTGCCACTACCGGGCCTGCCAGCGGTCCGCGTCCCACTTCATCAATGCCGCAGATATAGGCATACGAAGCGTATTCCCGTTCAAAAGAAAACATCCGGTACATCCGCTGCCGTTCTTTCTCCAGTGCATCCAAGCGCCTACGGGCCTGCTCCACCAGACCGCTCACCGCCTTTCGCTCGTCCGCCGCATATTCCGAAATAAAACTTTCCAACTCTGTTTCGGATAGTGCTTTATATCTGTCCCTGATATTTGCCGTGCTTTCCATATTTGCCGTGCTTTCCATGCAGCCCCCTTTTCCTAATCTTTTTTGACAGAGCCGAACTAGTTTAACGGATAGATCCTGATCCATGCCCGGCCAATGATATGATCCTTCTGTATCAGCCCTACTGCCGGTGTTCGGGAATCCGAAGAATGGTTCCGGTTATCCCCCAGCACAAAATACTGATCTTCGCCCAGAGTGATCCCGCCGGCCGCCATGCCGGGATCACTCATGACCTCTGCGCCATAGTTTTCCGTCAGCACCTCATCATTGATATAGATAGTGCCTGCCGCATCGATCCGCACGGTTTCCCCGGGCAGCCCTATGATGCGCTTGATGTAATAAGTCTCATCCTTATATTCAAACGGAAATACGATGATATCAAACCGCTGCGGATCCCGGAAACGGTAGCTGATCTTGTCCACGATCAGGTTATCCCCGTTCTGCAGCGTATGCTCCATGCTCTCCCCTACCACTACGGTGCGCTGGCCTACATATTTCACCAGCAATAGCGTGATCACCAGCACCACCAGCAGAAACAGGGAATTGCTCAGGATCTCACGCCCGATGGCCGCTGCCCGCCGTTTTTTGCGCACCGCGCTTCCGTCTCCGGCAGCCTCCTCTTCTTCGGAAGATATCTCGTATTCCTCCGCCTCTTCCTGCCTGCTGCCCTGTGCCTACTGCCTGCGCAGATAATCCCTTCGGTTCTGATACATTTTTTCCATTTCTCCTCCAAAACCGTCATTTTTCTCATGCCGGTCTTATGTTGTCTCATTATTCTTCCCTGACCGCTATGCTGCCTTCGTAAGACCTGTGCAGAGCAGATCGGAGATTTTCTGTCCCGCTTATGCCTGCGGCTTTCATTCAAATTTAACCGGCATACTTCACTTTTTCTATCGTGATCCTGCCAAGCCTGCCGGAGCGCAGATCATCTATGAGCAGCCTTGCCGCCCTCTCCGTATCCAGCGCTCCCCCTTTTTTTAAGCATCCCAGTCTCTGCGCAATGCTTTCCAGCAGCGGATATGCCTCTGCCTCTTCCGCTGTTTCATACCGATCCCGGATCCTCCCCGGATACTGCGCTTTCAAAAGGTCGATACATTCACATGCCAGTTCCTCCGTCTGCAGGATCTCATCATTGATCGTACCGATCATCGCCAGATGCAGTCCTGCCATGCGGTCTTCAAATTTCGGCCACAACACCCCCGGAGTATCCAAAAGTTCCAGTGCCGGATTTAAGCGTATCCACTGCTTTCCTTTCGTTACCCCCGGCCTGTTTCCGGTTTTTGTGACTGCTTTTTTCGCAAAACTGTTGATAAACGTTGATTTGCCCACATTGGGGATGCCCACCACCATTGCCCGTACCGGCCGGTTTTTGATGCCCCTTTTCTGATCACGCTCTGTTTTTTCCTTACAGGCTGCCGCGACCGCTTCCTTGATCTCCGAAATACCGTTTCCCTTCTGCGAATTCAGCAATACCGCCTGCATGCCCTGTTCTTTATAAAAACGCAGCCAGCGCTCATTTTCCCCTGCATCTGCCAGGTCGCTTTTATTCAGCAGGATCAGCCTGGCCTTGCCCTGCCCCAGTTTCTCCAGATCCGGATTTCTGCCGGATACGGGTATCCTGGCATCCACCAGTTCGATCAGCAGATCGATCAACTTGATGTCCTCCGACATCTGCCGCATGGCTTTTGTCATATGTCCGGGGTACCACTGTATTTCCATCCTCTACCTCTTATGATCCATTTTGTTTGCGAATATACATCCTGTGTATACCAGTACAGCATTTCACACTTAACTATACGCATATCTGGCGCAAATGCCACGTAAATACAGCATTTGCCGTGTCTGACTGCTCATTTGATAAATCCCGTCTCTACACCGCCGACCCTGATCCGGAACCACGCCCTGCCGATAATATACTCTTTTTTTACTATGCCGATATTGCTTGAGCGTGAATCCTCACTGTCGTTGCGGTTATCGCCCAGCACGAAATACTCATCTTCTCCGAGGGTGAGCCCGCTTTCCGCGATCCCGCCGTTTTCAATGCGGTCAAAAATACCGCTGTCATCATAAATATCGCCATTGATATAGATCAAGCCGTCCTTGATCAGAACGGTATCCTTCGGCGTGCCGATCACGCGTTTTACATAGTAATGCGCATTCTCGTTTCCGTTGGGCAGAAACACCACCACATCATTCTGCTTCGGCTGTTTGAGCAGGAATACAAAACGGTCGATCAGGATCTCCTGTCCGTTGGCCAGCGTGGGCTCCATGGATATGCCGATCACGGAAGTCCGCAGTCCGAACAGGTATACCAGCACAAAGGCAAGCAAAACCATGACCATTCCCGAAAATATCCAGCTCAATATCTCCAGCAACAGCTTACGATTTATTTTCTTCTCTTTCCGATAAAAGGTCAAGCCCCTTTTTTTTGCCATACTCCCGCCCGCCGCAAACCAAGACTTTCTCCAAAGACCACTTTATCCCCGCTCGAAAGCCGCCGGTCATTTCGGGCGGCTCCGTGATACAAAAAAGGGACAAATGGCAACATCTGTCCCTCAAAATCATATCTGGTTGAACGGATCAGCGGATAACCTCTTTCACCTTCGCACGCTTGCCTACACGGCCCTTTAAGTAGTTCAGTTTCGCACGGCGCACTTTACCGCGGCGTACCACTTCCACTTTTTCCACGTTCGGGCTGTACAGCGGCCAGGTCTTGTCTACGCCTACGCCGTTAGAAGTCTTGCGAACAGTAAATGTTGTGCGGGCACCGCCATTCTGGATCTTGGTGACCACGCCCTCAAATACCTGGATCCTTTCTTTCTCGCCTTCCTTGATCTTGCCGTGTACCTTTACGGTATCACCTACATTGAAGGTCAGCACGCCTTCTTTGATCTGCTCTTTCTCGATCTCTTTAATGATCTCTGCGTTCATTTTTCTTTCCTCCTGTCATTTCATCGGACATTCTTACATACTTTATCTGTATCAGCGGAATATCTCTTTACTTTAGCAACTTAAACAGTTTATCATAGCCTTTCCGTAAATGCAAGTTCTTTTTTTGAGAAATCTTAGTATGTGTTACTATTCACAGCTGATTTAAGGTAAAAAGGAAAGCCACGGCGAATGCCGTGGCTTTCGCATTCGAAGCAGGCGAAGTCAAACTTCGCCTAATACTTCCGCAAGGGTATATGGGT
>JAFUUX010000151.1 GCA_017471325.1 Lachnospiraceae bacterium
ACGACAAAACTATTTTCGTTTTGTCGTTTACTGCGCCGGATTTTGGCCGCTGAAAGCGGCATATTTCCTTACAAAATCCGTGCGCATCCTCGCGGAGCGTTATAGTAAGCGCAATTATTTATTGCGCTTACTATAGATTTTCACCCGGCTTTCTCTATACAATCATACAGCAGTTTGAGGATCTCGGACTTTTCGTACCCTTTACCGATAAAAACAACCTGATTGCATCTGTCCCCGTATGTTTCGTCCCAGTCATCCCTGATATCCGGAAAATCACTTACTGCTTTATCGAGTTCTTCTTTAGGCCATGCCGATATCCATTCAGAAAGTTCCGTTATGGAAGCATTTCTTCCCGCCTGCTCAAATAACTGAACATGTTTCCAATCATCCGAAAACCAGATGTATCCCTTGGTGCGGATGAGTACTTCCGGATATCCTTCTATGAATTTATTAAACGCATCACGATTAAAAGGCCTCCTCTCCTCAAAAACAAAAGAAGAAATACCATATTCATCCACGCAGGCTTTTTCATCATCATGCTCACAGTTGTTGAGCGCTCGCTGAACAGCACTGTAAGCCTCGACTTCATCAAAATCAAAATCCTCCCTGTTAAGGATGTCCTCAAGATCGACTTCCCCATTCACGCACCCGATCATATCTGCTTCCTGCTGGAGCCCTCTGAGCCCTTCCTTTACTTCCTCAAGCTGTTCCCTTGTAAGAAGGTCTGTTTTATTAAGGATCATAAGATTACAGAACTCGATCTGATCCATTATAAGATTGATCACATCGCCGTCCTCGGCCTCTTCATTGGAAGTCAGATTATATAGAAACTCTCTGTAGATCCTGTCCACATCAACAACAGATACAACTGTCTTAAGGAATACTCTGGTGTTTTCAGTCATTTCCTCATAGTTCAGAAATGCCCCCGCTATAGAGGATGGTTCACTTATGCCGGATGCTTCCACAAATATGGCTTCAATACTTTTATCTTCCGACAGCCTCTCTATCTCTGCCATAAATTCATCCCGCAAGGTACAGCATATGCATCCGTTCTGCATCTGAACCATTTCAACCTGCGCCACCTGATTTCCTGTCTTATTAAGGATTGAGGCATCTATATTGATGCTTCCCATATCATTAACGATCACGGCAATCTTACGTTTTTCCTGCTTTAAAATATTCTGCATTAATGTGGTCTTTCCGGATCCAAGATATCCGGTGATTATCACGATCGGCACTTCTCTGGTAGACATATTTCCCTCTCCATTCATCTGTTGAATATTTGCTACATAGTCGCAATTTGCAATTATAGGTCATGCTGTAGATCTTGTCAATAGTTTTTGCAACAGTGTTGCATATATACAATTTAAAAAAGCGTTCTACTTTGCGGAACGCTCCAGACTATTTGTTTTTTTCGTTCAGTTGCTTACATTCTTCACAGACTCCAATGATCACGGTTTTCCCATAATCAATTTCCAAACCATACTCCTTCTTCATTTTCTTTGCAGTATCATCAAGAATAGCATTATCAAGATGAAATATTTTCCCGCACTCCGAACACTGTGCATGCATATGATCATGGCACGAACCATGGTCTTCCGAATACTGATAGCAAGCAGCATTAATATCCGTCTCTTTATATTTAACCAGTTTTCCTTCCCTGCATAATCGTTCCAGATTGCGGTATACTGTCGATCTGTCAAGATTACTTCCATCTCTGTTTACTGCTTTTAATATATCTCTCGCAGTAAAACGGGTATCCGGATTACTTTTTAGGTAGTCAATAATTGCCATTCTCGTTTTTGTTTTATATTCGGTTTTCATTTTCAGTCCTTTAAAAATTTAATACCACCACATATCAATGCAACAAGTGAATTTATTTATATCCCGGTATATCTCCACTCTTTTATATCAAGAACAGTTCGTAATCATAGTACATATGCCAAGGCCTTTCTTGCATCAGATATAAAAATATCCCGTCTTTTTACAAGCAGTTTCACTCCGGCGTATTCCCTTGTCCCTGTTTCCGGGATCGTATCTGTCTTAAAGAAAATTAATGTTTCTTTGCAAACCGGCTCTGAGATAAGCCTGTTTTTCCCCACAACTCTTTGATCGTCATTATAGTTTACCTCCTTATATAATATAACGCAATGTGTTATATTTCTCAAGGCTGACTACATTCGCTGTTACTATTCATAGCCGGATCGTGCACTTGCTACTAACGTATGCTGTCCTGCTAAGTTCGCTACGCTCTCTAAACTGGAACTTGTATGCGCGATCCGACATAAAACACTCCGAGTGAGATGGGTTTTGCCCATCGCCGCAGGCGATTTTCATTGATCCCCGTTACTATCACAGCATGAAGGGTTGTGAATAGTAACTACAGTCCATGGAAGCATTGAAAAAAGCAGGAAATCTATTGATTTTCGACTCATTCAAGAGTATAATGAAGTTGACTTAAAAAAGAAGTAATAATCTGTCGGAGCGGAGACATTAAACCCGCCTCAAGCGGTCGGGACGGAGACCTAAAACCCGTTCCCATTGCAGA
>JAFUUX010000152.1 GCA_017471325.1 Lachnospiraceae bacterium
AAGCAGCAGATAAAATGGCCAGAGGGCGCAGCAGGAACTGCAGTCCGCCTATCCAGGCCAATATATTGTTGCTGAACTGGTCCGCAGCCTGCAGGGTGTCGGTAGTGCCGGTATTGGAAGGATTATTCCGCTGCGTCTGTGTCATTAAACCGGAGAATAAACTGACCAGGTTTAAGTTGACACCTGGTTCCTCTGAAGATGGCGGTGTCATTTCATAGGGGATCCAGCCATATCCATCCAGATATATTTCGATCCATGCATGGGCTGATGCATCGGGGAGTTCTACTTCGACAATACCGCTTTCGGCAAGGTCCGGATTGTTCAGCACCCAGTTCTCTGTGCCGGCACTGATCGGATTACCGTCCATGATGTTGGTAAGCGTCATCAGATAACCCTCGCAATAGCGGGTGGGAATTCCCATACTCCGCAGGATCATGGTGGCGGAAGAGGCAAAATGAGCACAGTAGCCGCGTTTCTGCGATGTCAGGAAGTATTCGACCACATCTCTGTTCCGGGGCGTGGTTCCTGGGGACATGGTATAATCAAAGTTGGCAGCGAAATAGCGTTTTAGGGTGGAAGCGATCCCCAGCCGGACTTGCTGGGCGTTTTTATATGCGCTCAGTTCAGTTTCCGTTTGGGGATAAACGAAATCTGCTGAAGGAGATACTGTCCCGGAAGAAGCCGGTCTTATCTGCGTCAGTCCGGCTTCTTTGGCAAATGCCTGTAAGGCAGGGAGCAGATCTTCCGGAACCTGCAGATAGGTGTCATAAACAAATTCCTGATAATCTGAGGAGATGGACGGGTTGATATTATAACTGAGCAGGGAACTGTAAGGCAGATATAGCAATTCGTAGGTATCCTCGCTGTATTCGCCGTCCAGGGAATGGATAACTTCGCTATCATCCAAAAGCCGCAGGGAGCCGGGGAAGAAAGTGGAAGCATTATTGGCTGTAAAGGACGGGATCGTAGCGGCTGAAGAATGTCTGTCCGAGGTTGAATAAAAACTGTAATAAGGACGATAATCAAAGGAATGGTCGGCGTCGATATTCCGGATCCACATTTTGGAATAAAAATTACTGTTGCCGGCATAGTTATCTAAAGCGGCGTCAGTATTTAATGCCAGCATGGGCAGATAGGAGGAATCCTTCTCAGCGAGATATCCGGCATCAATGGTATCGGAAACATAAGGTAGAAAGGAAGAGGCTCTGTAGGTGACACCGGTAAAGGCCTTTAAATAAACATTATCGGAAGAATAGGGCACCATGCGGATGACCAGATCTGTTTCGAAATCAGGGCTCACATTGCCGATGCCGCCCAGTTGCCCGCGGGCGAGACCGCCGGTAGCATTGTAGCGGTTAAAAAGGGAGTAGATGCCGCCCTGTACGGCGGCCTTGATATAGCGGTCCGTAGTATCCTTTACGCGGTTAGAGATATATCTGCTGTTAAAATCACCGGAGAAAATGGCACCCGTGACCAATAGAAAGACGGCAGAAAGTATGATGCTGTAA
The DNA here is from genome assembly GCA_017471325.1 of Lachnospiraceae bacterium. Classification (GTDB taxonomy): domain Bacteria; phylum Bacillota; class Clostridia; order Lachnospirales; family Lachnospiraceae; genus NK4A136. The sequence continues at coordinate 1,509 of JAFUUX010000152.1, forward strand.
ATTGCAGTGCCGAGCATTCCGCTGCTGGAAGCAAGATAGGTATGGTGTGTCGTGTTTTTTTTGCGCGACCGGTCGAAAAGGGTATTTTTATCATGCCGGTAAGGCAGGGTAAAATTGCCGGAACGCCCCAGGATCGCGACGGTGATATATACGGCGATCAGCATGACCAGATAAGGCAGCGGGGGAACGATATCAATATAGAATGCAAGTTGTAAGGGCAGAAAGGTCAGCAGGAAAGTCGCAGTAAGGCTCATATAGCCGGATATCGTGATATTGAGCAGTATGCAGAAAAACCAGCCCATAAAGATCATGGCGGCAGTAACGGTCAGGTAACGGTTTTCAATATATTCTGTTGCCTCACGCACGGAAAGCAGGCGGAAATAATCCGAATAGGTATTGAACAGTTCGTTGGTAAAAGCCTGATAACCGGAGTTGATATACCAGTAAAAGGAGACCGAATAAGATATAAAACTGATAAACAGTACGAAATAGCCGATGTAAAACGTGATTTTATTATAATATAAGAATGCCGTCAGGAAAGAAAGCGCAAAAAGAACCGGGATCACGATCGGCAAGGAAAAGGGCAGCTGAAAGGAAGTGACCACGGCACCGATCATACCAAAGCAGGCCATAAAAATCAGCAGAGCACGGATAAAACAGAGAAAGACACGGTTCTGTTTGTCGGGCGAGGAGATGTCGCCCAGGGCGAGGCCATACTTCTGCAATTCTTTAGCACGCGTTTTCAACTCTTTTTTTTGTTCTCGGCTGGGGCGTACTTTTTTCTCTTTTTTTGTAAAAGTGATCGTTTTCGGCATATCATTTTCCTTTGATCGGAGTGTTGTTTTAATATGTTTCTATTGGTGCGGGCGGGAGCACATTGCCGCCTGCAATGCGGATCACGCCATACATATCCGGATACTGCTGCATAAAGCGTGCGTAAGCAGCGGAGTGAACTTCGGGTTTTACCATGTACAATGCGTACAATATGGTCAGGAGTTCGTCTTCGTTATTGACTTTATGAAATGAAAAACTATGCGCTGCAGGCTGATAAACGGCAACGCGGAAACTTTCCCGCGCACGGAGCAGTTTCAGTCCCAGGTTATAAAAAGCGCTTATGGTATCCTGCAGGGTTTTGACGTCCAGTTCCGGCAGCAGCAGATAATACAGGTCTTTGGCCCGGTCATATTCCTTTACCATGAGTTCATCGGTTTTTGCAGTCATTTTCCAGTGGATATCCTTCAGACGGTCGCCGGGCTGATATTCACGGAGTTGCAGCAGATCGTTTGTCAGTTCCCCGTCGGGAGCCGGCACGCTGTCTTCGGCTTCTATGGCCGCTTTTGTCAGTTTGAACTCGGGCAGTTCCTTTTCCGCGGGGAGGATCGGCAGTTGGCCGTGCCATTCATAAGGCAGGCGGAAAGAATAAAAATGGAGAAAATCCGTAACGAGCACTTCCGTGATATCGAAAAGGAACATGCCGGCGGCGGCAGTCTGGAACGGAAGGCGGTAGGTGCTTTTATGTCTTGCCTCTGCTGGTAATGTGATCTCCTGCCGGGCAGGATTTGGCAGAAACTGATTTTCATAATGAAAAAGAAGTTTACAATTGAGCAGCGGTATGATGGAACGGTTTTCTATCGTGAGATGAACGATCAGGTCGTGCGGCAGCTGGATCTGCCCGGACGGTAATCTTACATCCAGTGACAGATAAGCCAGGGCAGCCTTTGTGACAGCGATGGAGATGAAGGGCAGCAGCAGCATTAACAGCAGCAGTATGATGAGCAGGGATTGCCGGTAAAACATCATGCCCAAAAAGATCAGGACGATCGCGAATATATAACTGATGATATAGGAAAGATTGTTTCGTTTCATATAAAGTGCTTACGATACCGGAGGATTGTTTAGTTTACTTTCGGGATTGGGATCTGTTTGAGCACATCGTTTAATAAAGCGGTGCTGTCAAGGCCGCCGGCTTTTGACTGCGCGTTCAAACGGACACGGTGGCCTGCTACGCAGTGGAAAACATCATGGATATCCTCAGGCACGACATAATCCCGGCCGGAAAAGAAAGCGTATGCTTTTGCCATCCGCAATAATGCGATGGAGCCGCGGGGGCTTAAGCCCAGCGCAAAATAATTCGGGTTCCGGGTTTCCTCGGTCAGAGCGACTACATATTCATACAGACTGTCATCCACGTACAGATCGTGCACTGTCTGCTGGATCTCCATCAGCTGTTCCGCATCAATGACTTCCTGAATGGTATTCAGGTCAATGGCGGAATCCCCTTTTAATACGGAAATGGCACTTTGCGTATTGGGATAACCCATCGTCAGGCAGATCATAAAACGGTCGAGTTGGGATTCCGGCAGTTTTTGCGTGCCGGAGGAGCCAAACGGGTTCTGGGTAGCCAGTACAAAGAAAGGTTTTGGCAACTCGCGTGTCTGTCCCTCTACTGTGGCATGCCTTTCTTCCATGACTTCCAACAGCGCGGACTGTGTTTTGGGTGAGGTGCGGTTGATCTCGTCTGCCAGAAACAGGTTGGTATAGATGGAACCTTCCTGAAAGCGGAATGCACCGCTGGCCTTATCATACAGATTGTACCCCAAAAGGTCGCTGGGGAGTACATCCGGTGTAAACTGTACGCGGCGGTATTTTAAGGAAAGCGCCCTGGAGATGGCGACTGCCAGAGTGGTTTTCCCGACGCCCGGGATATCCTCGAGCAAAACATGTCCGCCGGCAAAGATGGCGCATAAGGTCAGTTTGATGACGCGTTTTTTTCCGTGGATCACTTTGCAGATTTCGTTTAACAACTGTGCAGGAACCGCGTCCATTGCAATCCGGTCCATTTGAAAAATCCCCTTCCCGATACAGTAATGATTTTTTATTGTAATGGAAAAGGAAGTCCAATGCAAGGAAAACATAAATTATTCACATAAAGTGGACTGTGGCTGTTACTATTCACAGTCGAATCGCGCACATGCTGCGCGATTACGACCCAAAACATTCCGGGAGAGAAGGGTTTTGCCCATCGCCGCAGGCGATTTTCATTGGCAAAACCCGTTACTATCACAGCACGAAGGGCTGTGAATAGTAACCTGCGGCTGCAAAAACATACAGAAAAACACTTGCGGATGTATAGTGGATATTCTTTTGGAAGTATGGTATAATAAATCCTGCTTTTGCAAAAAAATGGTAAAAGACTGAAGTGCTGTATCGTTTTTGCCGGGGGGGAACAGATGGCGCGTAACAGAGAGCAGATGAAAAAACATACCGCTACTGCCAGGATCCTGTGGGGAGGTTTCCTGATCATATGCCTGTGCATTGGCATCTGTATATCTCTGGTGCAGTCGTTGCAGGATACCTACCGCAGAGAGATCTCGGAAGAGTTCCAGACGCAGCATGTCACGACCGGGAAAGCATTGGAGAGGGTTCTGAAAGAGACCGGGAACAGCATTAAAACAGTCGCTTCCGTGATCGGGTGGGGCAATATTTCGGAGCAGGCCTTTTTGGGGCTGATGTCGGATAATCTGGCATACCATTTTTATGAGCACATCTATTACCATGAGGTGGGCGGAGATACATGGGTTGATGGTGTGAAAGAGAGCCTGCCGGATATCAAGTCTGTAGAGGCATTGCTTGAACGCCTTCCCTATGATGAAGACGGGGTGTATATCGGAGAGGTGGGGGGCGCAATCAATCTGCTGACGGATTCGTACCTGGTTACGGCAGCAGGCGTGTATAGCGATGGCAGACTGAAAGGTTATGTATTTGCCCCGATCAATGCCCGGAAACTGTTTGCTTCGGAAACCTTTGCCTACCAGGTCATGATGGGGGAATGCCTGCTGATCGACCAGACGGGGGCGATCCTCGGGTACAGCGAAGGCTCTGCCGTGGTGACAATGAATCATGAAACCTTCCAGTTGGGGGTACTTGCATATTCCAGGGAGGGGGATGAGATAAGCAAGCGTGCGATACAGGAATTCAATACCGGTTTGTACAGGGGGGAGAGCGGATTTGTTACAGTGATCACCCATGACGGATACCGGATGCAGATCTCGTATTCACCGGTACAGGATACAAATGATCTGTTCTTTGTAAGCTGTTATAGTGACAATCTGGTAGACGGGCGCATTCAGCCGCTGATCTTTCGCAGTGTGCTGTCCTGTATTACGATCATCGTACTGATGATCGTTGCCGTGACGTATGTATGGGTAACGGCAAAGAAGACGAATATTACGGTGGAACGCCTGGCTTATGAAGATCCCGTGACAAAGGGGAAGAATCTGAACTATTTCCGGGAGGCTGCGCTGCATACGATACTGACGGCGAAAGAAACACCGTTTGCGATCTTTCGTTTTGATATATCGCATTTCCGTTATATCAATGAGTCATTCGGGCATCAGCGGGCGGATCAGGTGCTGGTCTCGTGCATCAGAAACTTTGAAAGGATCTTTTCGGAAAAGGAATTGTGTGTACGCATGGGTTCCGATCAGTTTCTGGCATTGGTAGAGAATGATCCATGGCTGGACAAACGGCTGGAGGAGTTTGTCTTATCGGTCAATGCCGATGCAAAAGGCAATAATATCAAATTTCCGATCCGTTTTAAAACCGGTATCTATCAGATCAAAAAGCACGATCATGATATCGATGTTATGATCGACCATGCCAATGTGGCACGCAAGACGCTGGATATGCCCGGACGTGACAATAAGAGCGGCCGCGTGCTTTATACCGACAGCATCGTGGACGAGATGCGCAAGGTGGATCATATCGAATCCCAGATGCAGAAAGCGCTTGCGGCCGGAGAGTTTAAAGTATATCTGCAGCCGAAGTGGGATATCTTTGAAAACAGGATCACCGGCGCTGAGGCTTTGGTCCGCTGGATCAGGGCAGACGGAACGATGGTGCTGCCGGACCGATTCATTCCGGTCTTTGAAAAAAACGGCTTTGTGGAGCAATTGGATTTCTACATGCTGGAAATGGTCTGTCAGCGGATGCGGGAACTGATCGACGAAGGTATTCAGGTGCTTCCGGTTTCCGTAAACCAGTCGCGGCTGCTTCTGCATAGCCCGGATTACGTGGAGAACGTAGAGAAGATCCTGACGCAGTACCATATCCCGGAGGGGCTGATCGAACTGGAGATCACGGAATCGGTCTTTGAAGAGGAGCGCTCTGATATGATACGGATCGTGCATAAACTGAAAGAAAAAGGCGTGCGGCTGGATATGGATGATTTCGGTTCCGGCTATTCCTCTCTTAGCATGGTTACCGAGGTGCCGTATGATGTGATCAAGATCGACAGGGCGTTTTTTACGCACATGGAGGAACGGCAGGAGAGCCGCTGGGTATTGCAGAAAGTCGTGGAGATGATGCATGGCATGGGAATGGAGGTCGTCTGCGAGGGTGTAGAAACGGATGCGCAGGTGGTGTTTCTAAAGGAGATCGGCTGCAGGAAAGTGCAGGGCTACTATTATTCACGGCCGATCGCAGAACCGGAATTTATCAAAAAATACTATAAGACCGACAGCAATGGAAAACAATAACAGTCCAAAACCGAATTACCAAAAACAGTTGGAGCAGGTGCTTGGTGGGCTGGAGGGGAAAAAACTCCGCCTGCTGCTGCATACCTGCTGCGCGCCCTGCTCCAGTTACTGCCTGGAATATCTGCTGCAGTATTTTGATATCACGGTATTTTATTACAATCCGAACATCACGGAGGAGAAAGAATACCGGCACCGCTCAGCAGAGCAGCAGAGATTGATCGAAGCCCTGGGAAAGGACATCGGCATGCAGGCGGCATTTGCGGAAGGGGCATATGAACCGCAGCGCTTTTTAGAGGCGGTAAAGGGCCTGGAGCAATGCAAAGAGGGCGGGGCACGCTGTGAGCAGTGCTTCCGGTTGCGGCTGGAGGCTGCGGCGGATCATGCAGCAAAGGGGCATTATGATTTTTATACGACTTCCCTTACGATATCGCCCTTAAAAAACGCAGGCCTGTTAAATGAGATCGGCAGGGAAATGGGGGAGAAACACGGCGTTGCTTTTCTGCCCTCGGATTTTAAGAAACGGGGAGGCTATCAGCGCTCGGTAGAACTGTCGGAGAAATACGGGCTGTATCGTCAGGATTATTGCGGATGCGCGTTCAGCAAGGCAGAGCGGGAAGCACAAAAACGGCGCAGTGCTGAAATAAAAGAAAAGAAACAATAAAAGAAGAAATAAAAGAAGAAATAAAACAGTCAGATGCTTATTAAAAAGAGAAAGGATATGATAAATGATGAAAAAGTTTCTGGAACAGATCTCAGAAGAAGTGATGGCGGCCTTTGCACAGGCGGGGTATGATGCGGCGCTGGGAAGGGTGAGCGTGAGCAACCGTCCGGACCTGTGTAAGTACCAGTGCAACGGGGCCATGGCCGGCGCAAAGAAATATGGCAAAAAACCGATCGATATCGCCAATGAAGTGGCAGCAGGATTACAGAATTCCAAGGCATTTTCATCCGTAGAGGCGGTGATGCCGGGATTTTTAAACCTGAAGGCGGACGGTGCTTATCTGGCGTCTTATGTGGAGGAAATGCTGCATACGGAAAAATACGGCGTGGAGGCGCCGGCGCAGCCGAAGAAGATCGTGATCGATTATGGCGGGGCAAATGTGGCAAAACCGCTGCATGTGGGACATCTGCGCCCGGCGATCATCGGGGAGAGCATCAAGCGGATCGCGCGTTACGCCGGGCATGAAGTGATCGGGGATGTGCATCTGGGAGATTGGGGTATGCCCATGGGGCAGGTGATCACCGAACTGGGAGAACGGTATCCGGAACTGGTTTATTTCGATGAGGATTATGAGGGGGAATATCCGGCAGAAGCCCCGTTTACGATCGCGGATCTGGAAGAGATCTATCCAACGGCTTCCGGAAAGTGCAAAAATGATGAGGAATACAGAAAAAAAGCGTTAAAAGCAACTTTGGAACTGCAGCAGGGCAGACGTGGATACCGCGCACTCTGGAAACATATCCTGAATGTTTCGGTGACGGATTTAAAGAAGAATTACGGCAGTCTGGGTGTGGACTTTGACCTGTGGATGGGCGAATCGGATGCGGATCCGCTGATCCCGGATATGATCGCGCAGATGAAGGAAAAAGGCTATGCCGTGCTTTCGGAAGGCGCTCTGGTAGTGGATATCAGCCGGGAGGGGGATAAAAAGGAATTGCCGCCCTGCATCGTGCAGAAAAGTGACGGATCTTCCAATTACGAGACAACAGATCTGGCAACGATACAGTGGCGTGAGCGGGAACTGAAGCCGGATCATATCATATATATCACGGATAAACGGCAGGAACTGCACTTTACGCAGGTATTCCGCTGCGCGAGAAAATGCGGCCTGGTGCGGGAAAGCACGGAGTTGGAGTTCCTGGGGAACGGTACGATCAACGGGCCGGACGGAGGCCCCTTCAAGACCAGGGATGGAGGCGTGCCGCGTCTGGAATTTATGGTCAAAGAGATCGAAGACCATATGCTGAAGCGTCTGCGGGAAAATGAAAAAAGCAGGGGAGAGGAACCGCAGCCGGAGGAGACCGCAAGGCAGACAGCACGGATCACGGCTCTGGCCGCGTTAAAGTACGGGGATCTTTCCAATCAGCTGTCGAAGGATTATATCTATGATGTGGAACGCTTTACGGCATCGGAAGGGGATACCGGCCCGTATCTGCTCTATACGATGGCCCGTATCAAATCTATCTTAAGAAAGGATGCGGAGGCAGGCGGCACGAAGGATGCGGCCCTTGGCCTGCCGGAGGAAGGGGCACATAAAGCACTGCTTCGGTCGATCACTTCCTTCTCGCAGATGGTGGAGAGCGCTTATCAGGAAAGGGCACCGCATAAGGTATGCGCATTTTTATATCAGCTGGCAAATGATTTCAACTCATTCTACCATGGTACGAAGATCCTCACAGAGCCGGATGAAGCAAAAAAAGCAGGCTATATCACATTGCTGCGCGGCGTGCTGGGGATCATGGAGGACAGTATTGCCATGCTGGGATTTGAAGCACCGGAGAGGATGTAATGGCAGATACATTATATAATATTGTGATCCGGCCATTGGAATACCTGATCGAGGTGATCTTTGTGCTCATGCACGGTTTCCTGGGCAGGCCGGGATATGCACTGATCGCACTCAGCATTGCTGTCAGCACGCTTACCCTGCCCTTGTATGCGCGGGCAGAGGCGGTACAGGAGAAGGAGCGTGAACAGCAGAAAAAGATGGAAGCGTGGCTGGCGCATATCCGGAAGGCATTCCGTGGCGATGAGCGTTATATGATGCAGCAGGCGTATTATGCGGAGCAGGGATATAAGCCCCTTTATGCACTGAAGGGGACTATGACGCTGCTGCTGCAGGTACCGTTTTTTGTCGCGGCGTATCATTTCCTGTCACATCTGCATACGCTGCAGGGCTGCGCATTTGGACCGATACGGGATCTGGGGGCAGGTGACGGACTGTTGCAGTTGGGCGGATGGCAGATCAATCTGCTGCCGGTGCTGATGACCGTGATCAATGTGGTATCCGGCCTGATCTACACCAAAGGTTTCAGCGCAAAGGAGAAGATACAGCCTTTTGCGCTGGCTTTGGTATTTTTGGTGCTGCTCTATCACAGTCCGGCCGGTCTGGTGGTTTACTGGACCATGAACAATATCTATTCCCTGATCAAGAATATTGTGATGAAATATGCAAAGCATCCAGGGCGCGTGCTGCCGGCTGCTGCTGCGGTGCTCTCGCTTTGTTTTGTGGTGTTTTTGTTTTACAAAGGCACGATTTCCAAAGCAGTACAGACCAGGCAGTGGGAGGAACTGTTCTGTTATGCGGTGGTCGCCGTACTTCTCTGGCTGCCGTTTTTTGGGATGTTTTTTTCTAAAAAAGAAATTCAAGAAGAAAACAAAAAAGAAACCCAAAAAGAAACCCAAAAAGAAACCCAAAAAGAAACAAATCAGCCAAAGGATAAAATGGTATGGCTGGTACCGGCAGAATTGCTGCTGCTCAGCGTATTACTGGGGCTGGTACTGCCATTGTTTGTGATCTCTTCTTATCCGGCGGATTTTGTGGCACTGGAAAGGGCGGTATCACCGCTGCATTACGCCGCATTTACCATGTCGGTCAGCGCAGGTGTGTTTTTGTTTTGGGGCGGGATCATCTGGATACTGGCAGATGAAGCCGGCAGGGAGAATTACCAAAAGATACTGTGTGCAGTTGTGCTGATATGCCTGATGAACGCGTTTTGCTTTCATGCGGTGGTCGGCACGGTGTCCACCTTCCTTCGTTTTGATTATGTGCCGAAATATCCACCGATCATCCGCGGGCTGAATCTGCTGCTGATCGGACTGATCATCGGGGGCGTGTGCATGTTTTGGAAAAAACTGCGCAGGTGGATGGGACGCGCTGTGCTCGTGGCGCTGTTCAGTCTGGTCACGATCTCGGGATATGAATATTATAAGACCGTGACACAGCTGGCCGGGATCGAGTTGCCCCCGGAAACAGATACGGAAACGCACTATATTCCGCTCAGCACAAAAGGCAAAAATGTGATCGTTATCATGCTGGACAGGGCTATAGGGGCATATATACCGTTTTTGTTTGATGAAAAGCCGGAACTGGAACAGCAGTTTGCCGGGTTTACGTTTTATCCGAATACGGTCTCCTATGGGCGGTGGACGTTGTATGGCGCCCCGGCCCTTTTTGGCGGATATGATTACACACCGGAAAAGATCAATGAGCGGGCAGAGGAAAGACTGGCGGATAAGCATGATGAGGCATTGCGCGTTATGCCGGTAATGTTTGGCAGGGAAGGGTATCGGATCACGGCGGCGGACTTACCGTTGGTGCATTATGAGGAGATGCTGGATACCACATTTTTGGATGATTATGTGGAGGCGGATGTATTTGAACTGGCGGAAGAGGGACTTACGCTCTATGCATCGGAAGAGTACCGGCAGGTAAAGGAACGTAATTTCTTCTTTTACAGCCTGTACAAGATCACACCTGCTTTTTTGCAGGATGAGGTGTATGACAGCGGCGACTATCTCACTTCCAACAAGCGTTCGTTTATGAAAGATCCGCTGTTTCTCAGATCGCTGCTGGCATTGCGGAAGTTAAAGGAGATCAGCCGGGTGACGGAGGAGGAGGTCAACACTTTCTTTATGATGGATAATAATACCACGCACCAACCCACGATCCTGCCACTGCCGGATTATGATATTGATCAGATGACGGGAAATGAAAACTATGATCTTTTGGCTGAAAAAGAAGTCAATGGCGTGACACTTCATTTTGATGAGAAAAATGTGGAATTCAGCGTGGGGCATTATCATGCCAATATGGCAGCCATGCTGGCACTGGGGGAATGGTTTGACCGGATGCGCAGTTGGGGAGTATATGATAACACCAGGATCATCATTGTTTCCGATCATGGCTCGGAATTAAAGCAGTTTGACAATCTGATCACGCCGGGGGGTTCGGATCTGGAGAGCATCAATGCATTGCTGATGTTTAAGGACTTTGGGGCTTCGGAGTTTACGACGGATCATACATTTATGACAAACGGGGATGTACCGGCGCTGGCGACAGGCGGTGTTTTGGAAGATGTTACCAATCCTTTTACGGGAAATCCCGTGAACATGGATGGCAAGAAGAACGGGGCGGATATCATCTGGGTACCGCATTATGAGGTGGGGCTGAACCAGGAAGCAAATGTGTTTTTGCCCGAGGATGCCCCATGGTATCATATTGAAAAGGATATATTTGATCACGACAACTGGAATCGGATCCGATAACAGATTGCGGAAGAGGATGAATTGTTATATAATGCAGCAAGGAAACGGAGGTAAGGAAAATGGCAGTAAGTGTACCGGAGGTAAAGGCAAAAGTCGCAGTATATGTCGAGGTGGCAGACCGCCAGTATGATCTGGATGAGGTAAAGGAACGCGTCAGGAAGGACTATGAGGCCGGCAATAAGGGCGAAATGAAGGATCTGAAACTTTATGTGAAGCCGGAGGACGGAAAAGCGTATTATACCGTAAACGGCGGAAAGGTGAGCGGCAGCGTGGATCTGTAGGGGAAAACGGATCGCATAAAGGTGTTTTTTCTGTGAAAAAATGTCTGACGGATAGCATTTTTTCACGAAATGTTGTATATTGTAATTGTAATAGTATCAGTTACCGTTGTCGTGCAGATTCAAGGAGGAAAAAGCCATGGCAGGTATCAGTGGATTAAGTTCGGGAATAGATTATTCGATTTTGTTTGGCGGGACATCATCAGCAAATTCCGCAGCAAATGACAGTTTGCTGGGAATCGATATTGCGTCTGCGGTATCCCTTAAAAACGGCAGTTACGGAAAACTGCTGAAGAATTATTACAGGCAGAGCGCGGAGGAGGCCAGATCACAGGTTGGTGACACGGATGCAAAACTGACCAGGATCAAGTCCAGCGCTGACCAGTTGGAGATGGCTGCAGATTCCCTGAACAACAGTAAGTTGTGGGAGACCACATCCGTAAAGGAGAATGGCCGGGAAAGCCAGCAGCTGGCAAACAGTGATAAAGCGCTTTTGGCAGTAAAAGATTTTATCGACGCATACAATTCAGCCATTGATGAGGCGGCGGATTCGGAGACGAAATCCGTGCTGCGCAAGGCAGGCTGGATGGCCAATATGACCAGAGAGAACAGCAATCTGCTCAGGGAGGCAGGGATCACCGTCGGTGCGGATGACAAACTTTCCATTAACGAGAGTACTTTCAAAAATGCAAATGTTTCTACGATTAAGGAATTGTTTGCCGGAAATGATTCCTATGCGTCAAGGGTGAGCGCCAAAGCGGCCGGGATCAGCCTTTCGGCAGGACAGACAGAAGGGATCTATACCAGCAGCGGTACATGGTCCGGTGATATGAATTCCCTGGCGGAAAGCACCATTTCCAAACTGAACGGTACGGAAAAAGAGGAAACACCGGATACGGCAGCCGTGACCGGCAAGACTGCGGAAAAAGAGCAGAAAAAGACGCTGACGGAAGAGGAAAGCGATCAGATCAAGGGTCTGCAGGATCAGAAGGCAGAACTGCAGAAGAGTTACAGTTCCGAAAACCTATCGTATGATCAGTTTAAGGAGATTGACCAGCAGATCAGAGATATCGAGGATCAGATCGTGAAGTTAAACGGCAGTGTGTAAGATTTGGAAATGGACGTATCTGTTCATTTATCATTGGAAAACAAAAAGCCGCAAAATAAAAAGTAAAAAGCCTCTGTGGAAACACAGGGGTTTTTATGATCCGAAGGAGCGCACCGGTATGGAAGGAAGGCATACCATGCCCGGGTCTGTGCGGGGGCAGATAAGGGATCTTTAGTAAACGACAAAACTATTTTCGTTTTGTCGTTTACTGCGCCGGATTTTGGCCGCTGAAAGCGGCATATTTCCTTACAAAATCCGTGCGCATCCTCGCGGAGCGTTATAGTAAGCGCAATTATTTATTGCGCTTACT
>JAFUUX010000036.1 GCA_017471325.1 Lachnospiraceae bacterium
GCATAAAGGTAACTGTCAGAACCCATGGGGTTCTGAACAGTTACGCATAAAGTTGATTTTAAAATGGAAATCAGCAGGAAAATGTGCAATAATGGATCTATCCATGGACAATAGGAAGAGAAAGAACATGAGGTAAGGATCGTATGGATTTTAAATTACATTCAGAATATCAGCCTACCGGTGATCAGCCGAAGGCGATCAAAGAACTGGTGGATGGTTTCCGGAACGGGAATCAGTTTCAGACGCTGTTGGGCGTGACGGGCTCCGGCAAGACCTTTACGATGGCAAATGTGATTCAGGCACTGAACAAGCCTACACTGATCATCGCGCACAATAAGACTTTAGCGGGGCAGTTATATGGTGAGTTTAAGGAATTCTTTCCGGAAAACGCAGTGGAATATTTTGTGTCCTACTATGACTATTATCAGCCGGAGGCATACGTGCCTTCTACGGATACCTATATCGAGAAAGACTCGGATGTGAATGATGAGATCGATAAACTGCGGCTGTCTGCCACGGCTTCCCTGACAGAACGGCGGGATGTGATCGTGATCGCCAGCGTATCCTGTATCTATGGTCTGGGCAGTCCGGATGAGTATTCGGATCTGGTGGTATCGCTGCGGCCCGGTATGCAGAAAGACCGGGATGATGTGATCCGGGAACTGATCGGCATCCAGTATGACCGCAATGATATGGACTTAAACCGCGGCTGTTTCCGTGTGCGCGGGGATGTACTGGAGATCAATCCGGCAGAACAGGGAGATACCATCATCCGGGTGGAATTTTTCGGTGATGAGGTGGACCGCATCACACAGCTCGATAATGTGACGCATCGGCCGATCTGTACGCTGGAGCATGTGAGCATTTTTCCGGCATCCCACTATGTGGTGTCAAAGGAGCGCATGGAGCAGGCATGTAAGTCCATTGAGGAGGAAGCCAGGGAACGTGTGGACTTCTTTAAAAAAGAGGATAAACTGATCGAGGCGCAGCGTATCTTTGAGCGGACCAGTTTTGATGTGGAGATGCTGCGGGAGACGGGCATCTGTTCCGGCATAGAGAATTACTCACGGCATCTGACGGGAATGCCGGCAGGCGAGCATCCCTACTGCCTGATGGATTTCTTTAAAAATGATTTTCTCATTATCGTTGACGAGTCCCATATGACCATACCGCAGATCCGCGGCATGTACAATGGTGACCGGGCACGCAAGATGACACTGGTGGATTACGGTTTCCGCCTGCCGTCTGCACTTGATAACCGGCCGCTGAATTTTACGGAATTTGAATCCTATATCGACCAGATGCTGTTTGTATCAGCGACACCGGCGGATTACGAGGCAGAACATGAACTGCTGCGTACAGAGCAGATCATACGCCCGACCGGGCTGCTGGATCCGGAGATCAGCGTGCGGCCGGTGGAGGGGCAGATCGATGACCTGGTGGCGGAGATCAAAAAGGAAACCGCAAAGAAAAACAAGGTGATGATCACTACGCTGACCAAGCGCATGGCAGAGGATCTGACGGATTACCTGCACGATATCGGTATACGTGTGAAATACCTGCATTCCGATGTGGATACGCTGGAACGGGCCGAGATCATACGGGATCTGCGGCTGGATGTGTTTGATGTGCTGGTGGGGATCAACCTGCTGCGGGAGGGTCTGGATATCCCGGAGGTGACACTGGTAGCCATACTGGATGCAGACAAGGAGGGTTTTTTGAGATCATCCACATCCCTGATCCAGACCGTAGGCCGTGCGGCCAGAAATTCCGAAGGACATGTGATCATGTATGCGGATGTCATGACGGATTCCATGCGGATCTGCATCGATGAGACCAACCGCAGGCGTGCCATCCAGATGAAGTATAATGAAGAACACGGCATTACGCCTACCACGATCAAAAAGGCGGTGCGGGATCTGATCGCCATCAGTAAATCCATCGCTTCCTCGGAGGCGGCGCTGGAGAAAGATCCGGAGTCCATGGATGAGAAGGAACTGAAGAAAGTGATCGCGGAGACCGAGAAGCAGATGCGCAAGGCGGCGGCGGATTTAAATTTTGAAGTGGCGGCAGAACTGCGCGACAGGATGCTGAACCTGAAGAAATATCTGAACGGCTGAACGCTGCGGGGGGCCGGAACGGTTATCCGGCCGCTTTACAGTACGGAATACCGTAAATTTGCGTAAATTTTCTTCTATGGGATACTTGTATTTTGCAGCTAAATAAGTTAGACTGTATTTAGTGCCATTTTCAGACGGCATGCAAATCATATAACAGGAGGGGTGTATCAATGAAATATTCTATTGAGGGCGAACCGTTGCCGGTTGTCATCTGCACACTGGATGCAGGGGAGACCATGATCACAGAGAGCGGGGCGATGTCCTGGATGACGCCTAATATGAAGATGGAGACCACATCCAATGGCGGCGTGGGCAAGATGCTGGGCAGGATGTTTTCCGGCGAGAGCATGTTCCAGAACCGCTATACGGCACAGGGCGGCGAGGGCATGATCGCGTTTGCTTCCAGTTTTCCGGGTTCCATCCGCGCATTTGAGATCGCACCGGGGCAGGAGATCGTAGCGCAGAAGAAGGCTTTCCTGGCTTCTTCCGCATCCGTGGAACTTTCCGTTTTCTTCCAGAAGAAAGTCGGTTCAGGCTTTTTCGGCGGTGAGGGCTTTATCATGCAGAAACTGTCCGGACAGGGCATGGCTTTTCTGGAGTTTGATGGCTTCGTAAAGGAATATGACCTGCAGGCAGGCCAGAGCATGGTCATTGATACCGGTTATCTGGCGGCGATGAGTTCTACCTGTTCCGTGGATATCCAGACAGTTCCGGGCGTAAAGAACATGCTGTTTGGCGGTGAAGGCATCTTTAATACCGTTCTGACAGGACCGGGGCATGTATGGCTGCAGACCATGCCGGTACCGCAACTGGCAGGAGCATTGGTTCCTTATCTGCCTACTAAGGGAAATTGACCCGGTACACGGAATGATTTATTATCATAGAAGAAATGAAGAGGAAGGAACCGCTGTCAGGGACGGCGGTTCTTTTTTGGTGTAAAGGCACAATTGACAAGTAAGGAAAGAATGTGGTATGATTTCAGAACAAATGTTTGGGACGGGATAAAGGAGCCGGATACCGTTGGTGACCGTTCTTTACGCGGCATAGTGTTTCCGTGTGCTGCATGTCAGAACGGGATCGGCACCTGATGTGAGTCTTATAGTAAGCGCAATAAATAATTGCGCTTACTATAACGCTCCGCGAGGATGCGCACGGATTTTGTAAGGAAATATGCCGCTTTCAGCGGCCAAAATCCGGCGCAGTAAACGACAAAACGAAAATAGTTTTGTCGTTTA
>JAFUUX010000153.1 GCA_017471325.1 Lachnospiraceae bacterium
GAAAATCCTCGTGTCGCTGGTTCGATTCCGGCTCTGGGCATTCAGGATCAAATACTGAGACGGAAAATCTTTTATTTTCCGTCTTTGTTATATAAGGACCACTAGCTCAGTCGGTAGAGCACTTGACTTTTAATCAAGTTGTCGGGGGTTCGATTCCCCCGTGGTTCACTGATAATTTTGGGATGAAACGGCAGTTTTATCCCATTTTTTTTATGGCGGAATTGCCTATATTTACGGGTGTTTTGGAGATTTTTGGCAGGTATATTCAGCACCCGTATTACAGAGCCGGGTGCAAGCCTCCGGCCGGGGGATCTGCGGTGGAGAAAGTGTCAAGTTGTCGGGGATAAGACAATAAAAAAAACGGAGTGGCAGGACTCCGTTGATTTCTTATTTATCAAGTAATGCTCGGACTTTTTCTTTTGCTTCTTCCAGATCCTGGCATTCATTCAGGATTTCTAGGATTTTTCGTGTCTGATTTTCTTCTGCAGTCTGTTTAAGTAATTCACTGGTATTCATTTCATCGATTTCCTCCGGACTCATATTGTTTTCCTTTCCGTTAAGCCCTGCCCCTTAACTATATTTATCATACATTATATTTAATGTATTGTCAATACAAAATACATTATTTTTAATGTTTTATTATTCATTAACAAATTTAATAATGTTTCCTGGCTGCATATCCAGAAGAGTACAGATCTGATCAAGCGCTTTCATCCCTACCATTTCATTATGACGTAAAGACTGGATTGCATTTTCGCCAAGAAGTTTCTCATTCCGTAACCTACCGGTATTAAAACCAGCTTCTTTTAAGGATTCCAAAACATTGATTTTATAAACGATCATAGCACTATCACCTCTAAAAACAGTTTACCAATAAAGGGAAAAATAGTCAATAAAAAAACATTAGAAATAAAGCAATTTATGAAAAGCAATCATCTATTTTATAGATATCATATTTTAAAAGTTTGCACTGATAAGCCGATTGAATATAAATCTTTGTTACATCGTAAGAACCATGACCTAAATACATCCGGAGAAACTCAAGATTACCGACATTAACCATATAGGAAGTGGCAAAGGTATGCCGGAGCAGGTGAGCATGGAGCCGATCAAGGGAAACGCTGGAACGCATCCGGGCAAAGAACGAATGTTTTCCAGAATCAGTAAATGAAAAGAATCTTGCCGCCGGACGCGCGCATCTGGAAACTACCGTCATACACACCGGGAACACCCTGAAGTTTCTTTGCTTCATCAATGGAAATACTCTGCTTCATAGGGATATATCCCTCCACACCGGATATACTGTCAACATTTGGCGCCAGATTATCCGTCATCACATAATGCACGGATACGCCTTCACGCACCTGTTTCGTTCTCTCATCTTCCAGAGACCAGCCTTTTGCACTCAGTACGATAATTCTTTCTTTCATTTCCCTTTTCTCCTTTTCTGCCCGGAGATCATCCGGGGCTTAATATTTTATATGTGATAGGCTTTGTGCCTTTGTCACCTGCAGCCAATGTTCCAGACTTCCGCATCCGGTAAGGTACATATGGTGGTGATGCGCGGGGGACTGTTGCGGCAGCCGCCACACTTGCGCCGCGAATCCACTTCAGCGCCTGGATCCAATCGCCACCCGATCAAGCGGTCACTCCATACCGGCCAAGAGCATGCCGGTATGGGCGGGACTCGCCTGAAAAGCGGCGAGATCACCGCCTCCACTTTTCAAAATCCACGGGTTTCACGCAGTTTACTCTGTAGATCGGAATATATCTCATTTAAACTACTAAACTCCCGTTTATACTCCACTGCAAAATCGGAATCACCTAAATCACTTATATAAGACATAATTTCACGTGCCCTAAGACGTAAAACAAAAAGAAGATCTTTCGTCTGATCTTCCGTTAAATTTAATGTAATATTACTCATACTCTTCACCTTTTCCTTTCTGCCCCGGAATAAACCGCAGGACTTAACTTATTTGGACTTTTGTGCTATACTAAAGGTTAAAAACTTAATACTTACATTTCATAAGTATACTTATATATTACCATAAGTGTACTTATGTGTCAATATATTAACATAGGTAAACTTATGTTTTCGTGGGAAAGATTTTATAACGAGTGTAAAAAGAGAGGAATAACACCTAATTCTTTGGCTAAAGAATTAAATATTTCTCAACCAACAATGTCAGGATGGAAAAAAGGAAGTCCACCGAACAGCGAGAGACTTGAAGCCATCGCTGATTATTTTGGTGTAACTACAGATTATCTTCTGGGAAGATCCGGAGCGGATCCGGAACTACCAGAGGACGAGAGGGAGCTACTGCAGAACTACCGCAGAGCAGACGAAAAGATGAAAAAAATGATCCGGAAGATGGCAGAAGAAGCTGCAGAGGAAGAACCAGGAGAGAAAGAAGCTGATTAGGGAAAGATAAATGCATCATAATAAAATTTGACAAATACATTCAAAAGTTGTAATCTATAGACAGAGCAAAAGATACCAAATACCAAAGTATCACAAAACAAGCCCCCGGCTACTGCGAATAGTCGAGGGCTATTTCCATGTTGGAATCACTTCCCGCCATGGACAGCGTTCGGGCTAGTTACCGTCTGTTTCGTCTCCATCTAACCACTTGCACAAGTAATGAGCAATTACCGATGCCATAACGGAAACCAAAAAAGATACCAAATATTCCAAAATATCACCCCCTTTCATTATCCAATTCTGGACACTTCAGGAGTGACGGATAACGTTTGTATTATATCTTGAACAAGTGTTCTTTTTAAGTAATATTATTTACACGACGATTTTCTTTTAATCAAGTTGTCGGGGGTTCGATTCCCCCGTGGTTCACTGAAAATTTTGGGATGAAACGGCAGTTTTATCCCATTTTTTATGGCTGGGCCAGTCATCGTTCGATTCATTTGTGTCTAACCATTTGCAAATATAATGAGTAATTGCAGAGGTTTCGTTCAGCCTGACGAAGCCTTTTCATAGGGCATAATTCACAAAAAAAGAAAGTACGATATAGGCGTAAGTTACATTGTGTTTATTCAGCCTGGCGCTTATAATGATAAGCATTAGGACGAAACTACCGAAAGACAGGCAATTCCGGGCAATACCGGGAAGCCGGGGATGAACGGGAATATTCAAAAAGCGTAAAAGAAATCATAAGACAGCAGGTGTAAAAGGGGGGAGTTATATGGCGAAGGAAAGTACACGGGAATCCATCCGGCCCAGTCGGCTTCATGGTTACGGTGATGAACGTTTGGACAAAGCGATTGCCGAGCTGGAGAAGATCGATGCAGGACATCATCGGGATTCCGGAAAATTCAATCGGGTTATGGAAGCCATAGACCATCTGCATGAGATCAGCAGTCCTTTTTATACCAAGCCTGTTGATGAGGATCATCTTGCTGCGATCAAGGGAGCCTACACATCACTTCTGGAGGCATGTGATGCATATTTGGAGGGCAAAGGGGAAAAAAGGCGCTCTGAATATGGTACGCAGCGCCTGAACTGTATCCGCGCGATCCGTGATATCACGCAGATGGATGCGGCGATTTTGAATCCGGATCATCCGGCTTATGATCCTTCCATGAATCTGGTCGATCTGCTGGCTGAAGCCAGAAGTACCACCGTTTCCATCCCGGAAGGAGAAAAGTTTCAACCGGTAGGGGATGTGATGAGTATCCGTGTTCCGCTGGAAGTGGAAGACAGCCATGGCACACAGAAAGGCTTCTTTACAGCGGATCGGATCAATGTGGATGATCATGGTCTGCTGGTAGAACTGGAGGAACGTTTCCGGGGCCAGCCGGCAATGGCGCCGCTCTGCGAGGCGATGAAGCATGGAGAAGAAAGCCATGTATTAGATGCGATAAAAAATTTACAGTTTAAGGAAGAGAAAGAAGAGGTGACGGGGGGATCCCGTTTTCGGGGATTTGTAGATCGTCTGCGGAAAAAAAAGCATAAGGAACGGCAGGTGGCAGAGGATTTTTGCGGCTCCATGATGGTTGCGTATGACAAAAAAAGGTATGGTCTACCTAAGGAGTTTTCCGATCCGGAGGCATTTTATAAATGGGTGGATAGCGATCCCTCCATATTGCCAACGTTACAAGCGCTTTCTCAGGAGGTCAGGATCAGAGTAAAAACATATGAAACGAACATGAACAGTGCCAGTATCCAAGCGAATACAGAGATCGCATCCCGGAATATCGGTATGTCCCGTTTCGCAGAGGCTTTAGGATGCGGGCATCTGATCGCAAAAGCCGAGCGGATGACTATACAGAGCGGTGAAATGATACAGACGGGTGTATTTATGCATACTGCAGAAGGAAGTGATGTGTCCCATCTGCGGCCATCTGATCCATTGGTATCCCTCTTTTACCATCAGGGGGCCGGTATGGAAGCGATGGAAAGCGGAGCGTTTAAGAGATCACTTGCCAATCTGCAGGTGCTGGACTATATCTGCGGAAATGTGGATCGGCATATGCGGAACATGATCTATCAAGTGGGGACAGACAGTGAGGGACGTCTGCAGCTGCAGGGAGTTATCGGGATCGACAATGACATGTCGCTGGGAGAGATCCTGGATGATAAGCCGACACAGAATGAAAGGGAGTTGAAAGTGGATCAGTTCAGTATCATTCCCAGGGAGACTGCCGAACTGATCATGCAGATGGATCAGCCGTTTGTGGAACACCAATTGTCGGATCTGGGCCTGGCTCCGAAGGAGATCGATGCAGCCTGCAAACGTATCGGTGCGCTGCAGAGGCGTTTGATGGATCCGCAGCAGGTATTTTATTACGATTCCAATACGATGCCGGGGTTTCAGTTGCCGTATGCCAAAGGAAAGCTGCTGATCGTAGATGATGAACTGGATTTTCAAAGGATCCCTTATCAGGAAATGGTTAAACCGGGAAACCTGTTTGACCGTGGGCGGGCGATTCCGGGCATGGTAAAAGGTGCTGCGGAAAAAATGTATAATGATTGCTGGGAAGAAGCGCGTAAAGCGGAAACGGATATGGGGAAGGCATACGGATCGGAACAGAAAAAGGCGGATACGAGAGAAACTGTATCGGAAACGGTGCAAGAAGCCTTTCAAAAATTTGTGAATGCGTTGGATAAAGTACCGCCGATCTATTACGCGAAAGCAAAGATACAGGGATCGATCGCTGCACATAAGAATAGAACGGAAACGCATACCGGGAAAAAGATAGAACTGAAAACGCTGGAAGAAATGACGCCGGAGTCAGATCGGAAAAGGACCAAATCGGAAGGAGCGGAAATGAGGAGGCAGAGAAGAATGTCGCAGGCTTCCGTAAAGCAGATACCGGATCTGGCAATGGCAACGAGGAAATAACGGAAATGTGAGCCGGTACGTATACTCGTGAACGGAATCAGCTGCCGTTTTTATAGTCCGGGAACGATCTCGAAATAAGCCCCCTGTTACCGTGAGTAACCGGGGGCTTATTCCATGTTCCGATCATTTGATCACCATTTCAATACATTTACGGTGTATATGGCTCATACATCGCGACCACAGTACCGTTTTTGTCCAGCAAAAGCATCATCAGGCGATCAGAGCCACTGTTTTTCAGATCATCGCAAAGAGCGTCGTAAGTCATGTACCGCTCAAAGATATTCTCCGGGAAGCGCTGATAGATCGGACAATCCGGACTCAGATCAAAACTTTCGTAATTGCCGTCTGCACCGCCGATGGCATAATCGTTTGCAACATCATCAGGATCGATATTGTACCGGGCAAGCGTTTCCGTATCATCTCCGCTGATCCAGACCACTTCATCTGCAAGGATGCCATCACTTCCGTTACCGCCCTGTACATAAGCGGTGATCCAGTGATCTGCAGTATCCGTGCTTTCTGAGGAAAGTCCTTCAAAAGAACCGGAGTAAGCCAGAGAATGCAGGTAATTATCCATAAATTCTGTGTCTACCTGTTCACTGTCGGCATTTACACTGAACATATAGATCAGCGCATATCCGTTGGTTGTGTTTCCGTCTGCATCAAAACGGCGTTCCAGATGGAAGATGCCACTGCACCAACGGGTGTCTTCATTGCCGCCTTCCTCCCAGAAAGCATAGTATACGGGCTCACCGCTGATATAGGTCAGGGAGAAATCCCGGTAATCATCATTGGGAACATATAAATCTTTGGGTGAGGACTGTCCGGGGATCGACTCAATGCATTTCCGGATGCAGCCTTCGAGGTCATCAAAGGCGTCCGGAAATGTACTGTCGATCCGTACTGCGGCATTTTTGATCAGAATGTTTCCATAAGGATCCATGTCCTCGCAATAATAAGTGCCATCTTCGTTGATCGTCAGTTCCTGATTGATGAGGCTCGGCAGTTTGGCCATATTTTTAAGGCACATCTTGTTTTCCCTGCAATCAGGAAGAGAATAAAAGCCATAGCCTTCGTCTGCCGGATTGTATAGTCCGCAGAAAGGGAGTTCCTCCGGATAATCCTCATACCAGTCAAAGTCCGGACCGACATATTGCGAGAAATGTCCGTGGCCGATCCAGTCCATATAGCCTTCTGCCAGATCCTCCAGTGGTACGCCGGGCAGGTAGACGATCAGTTCATCGGTACCCTCCAGGCCATAGGGGGCAGCCGTGATATAACGGATCTCATCATCGATGGTCTCTACACCGACAGGATCATAATTCAGTTCCGCGATATGCAGCCGGTAGATCCCGGGAGCTTCTTCGGTAAAGCCGTCACATTTGCCGGAAAAACTGCACGTATACACGCTGCCATAGGAATAACCGGGACCGGTATCGCCCATTTCACTGTCGTGATAATCCCCCATGAAACTGCCGTCCGGTGAAAAATACATTTCCGTACCCCAGCCGCCGGCACCGCTGGAAAATACAAAACTCCAGTCAGAGAGTTCGCTGTAGAGGTCGGAATCCACTGTCTCAGGTGTTTGGACAGATGCCGGAGGATCAGCAGCCTCAATGGGCGGTTGCTCTGTCGGCTTTGTATCAGCAACGGGATCTGTATCATCTTTTTTTTCTTCCTCATAGCGGCCGCGGGAAGAGTCTTCTTCCCCACAGGCGCTCAGCGGCAGTAAAAGTGATGCGCTAAAGCCGATGCAAAGGATCTTGCACACAAGATTTGATTTCATTGAGTCATCTCCTTATCATGTTTTCATATATGTTATAGTAAACGACAAAACTATTTTCGTTTTGTCGTTTACTGCGCCGGATTTTGGCCGCTGAAAGCGGCATATTTCCTTACAAAATCCGTGCGCATCCTTGCGGAGCGTTATAGTAAGCGCAATTATTTATTGCGCTTAC
>JAFUUX010000154.1 GCA_017471325.1 Lachnospiraceae bacterium
AAACGACAAAACTATTTTCGTTTTGTCGTTTACTGCGCCGGATTTTGGCCGCTGAAAGCGGCATATTTCCTTACAAAATCCGTGCGCATCCTCGCGGAGCGTTATAGTAAGCGCAATTACTTATTGCGCTTACTATAAAAAGAAATATGCAGGGATGACAGACACCTCGGCTCGTTTAGATAACGGCAAAGGTGTTTTTTTGTTGTATAAAATCTGCGGCGCACATGTGTTGCCTTGGCAAACATACCCGGCGCAGGTGTTTATTGACGTATAAAGCAGGAGGGGAGTGAAATGAATTTAGCTTTTACCGTAACACAAAAGGAATTGTTTGAGATACTTTTAAATATTGCGCCGGTAAGGCCGGTGTTCATCTGGGGAGCGCCGGGGATCGGGAAATCTGCTCTGGTGCAGAAGTTTGCAGATGAAGTGGGCATGGAGTGCGTATCACTTTTGGGAAGCCAGCTGGCACCGGAGGATATCATAGGCATCCCCAGGATCAGCGGAGAAACATCAGAATTTTTGCCGCCCAAGATGATCGCAAAGAAAGAGCCTTATGTGCTTTTTCTGGATGAACTCAACGCTTGCAGCCAGGAAGTGCAGAAAGCGTTTTACAGCCTGATCCACGAACACAGGATAGGCGAATACCACCTGCCGGAAGGGAGTGTGGTGATCGGCGCCGGGAATCGTTCACAGGACGGAGCTATCGTAAAGACGATGTCTTCCGCACTGGTAAACCGGATGTTTCATCTGCAGCTGGTGGCGGATACGGCGCAGTGGCTGGACTGGGCTTACGAAAACGCTCTGCATCCCTGGGTAACCGATTATATCAGCCAGCGTCCCGATCATCTTTTCAGCGAACCGCCCAAGAGCGAGGAACCTTATTCTACGCCCAGAAGCTGGCATATGTTAAGTGATGCGCTTAAGGAATATCATGCAGGCGAAGAAGGACATGAGATATCGCAGGAACTCTTGCGGGTATTGGCATACGGAA
The DNA here is from genome assembly GCA_017471325.1 of Lachnospiraceae bacterium. Classification (GTDB taxonomy): domain Bacteria; phylum Bacillota; class Clostridia; order Lachnospirales; family Lachnospiraceae; genus NK4A136. Next base: position 992 of record JAFUUX010000154.1, read on the forward strand.
GTGTGAGCCCACAGCATGCGGGAATGTTTGTTGCCTATAGCAGAACGCTGGATGATAAGAATATCCTGAATGCGATCATTAAGGGAAATGCGCGCTGGCCGGCAGATCCGAAGGATCGGGATATTTTGTATTTTCTGGCGCAGTCTTTCCGCGCAAGGCTTATGATGGAACTGCCGCAGAACAAGGAAAAGCTGAATAAGGATACGCAGTTTTTTACGCACAGGGCAAAAGCGATGATCAAGGAGCTCAGCAGCATAAATTATGAGCTGGCGCAGCTGGTGGTATCGGCAGAGGGTGATGAGGTACTGCCGGACTGGTTTATGATGGAGATCGTACGTGATCTGCCCAGGCTTGTAAACAACAGGAAGGAATGAGATGGGAAAGAATCAGCAGCATATCAGTCCGAATGAAGAAGCTTTATTGGAAGGTCTGGAGATCATTAAGGAAAGTCTGCTGTTTTCACGTTTGTATGGTGAGATGCTGGTCTGCAAGAAAGATAAACTGCAGAAGGCTTCCGCCATAGCAGATGCGAGCGGACATATCATTCTTAATAAAGATGTCACCCATGATCCGCAGGAATGGGCTTTTCTGATCGCGCATTGTCAGCTGCATTTTGCTTTCGGACATTTTGACGCGGATAAAGTGCCGGCGGTGGAACGGATCGGCGATAACGGGAAAATAAGCAGGCAGATACAGTTTGACAAAATGATATGGAATGTGGCGTGTGATATTTATATTACGCGTTTTTTGGAGGAGATCAAATTCGGAAGAAACCCGTTGAATGATACAACGGTGTTTTCACAGCTCGGAAAGGACGAGAATTTGATCTATCAGCAATTGATGGAGAGAGGAGCTCCGGAAGGATGCTGGTGGGGGACCTCGATTGCGGGACAGCCGGATATGAGGGGCTTAGATGAGCCGCGCACGTATGAAAACATCTACAGGTGGAACAGGCGTCCGACCGAGATCTTTGCGGGGGCATTGGCATATTCTGTATCCGCGGCAGTGAGTACGGCAGGAGGTCATAACCCGGATGGAGTAAACAAAAAAGGCCGCGGCGCAAGGGCTGCAGAGTGGTTTATAAATCATTACCCGCTCCTTGGCGGCATGGCAGCAGGATTTAAGATAATCGAAGATGCAAAACTTTGCAGAAAAGAGGAGATATCGGTGGCAGCAGTAGATGCCGCCAGCGGTGAGATATATATTAATCCTGCGGCGCGGCTTAACGAAGAGGAGCTTAAGTTTGTATTGGCGCATGAGTATCTGCATGCCGGTCTTGGGCATCATATACGCTGTAACGGAAGGGATAAATATCTTTGGAATGTTGCCTGTGATTATGTGATAAATGGCTGGCTGAATGAACTGCATGTGGGATCCATGCCACAGGACGGACTGTTGTATGATGCGGAACTGAAAGGAATGTCCGCAGAGGAGATCTATGACCGCATTGTTACCGATCTTCGGAAGTACAGGAGACTGGCGACTTTTCGTGGTAACGGTATGGGAGATTTGATCGGAGACGGTGAGCGGATATCGGCAGGAAAAGCTATGGATCTGGATGAGTTCTGTCGGCGTGCGATGCAGCAGGGGCTGGAATATCATCTGAAATACGGAAGGGGAACGGTTCCGGCCGGGCTGGTACAGGAGATAAGAGCTCTTGCAATGCCGCCGATCCCATGGGATGTGGAACTGGGAAGATGGTTCGATTCTCATTTTCTTCCGTTGGAGGCAAAGCGAACTTATGCCAGACCCAGCCGCAGACAGGGCAGCATGCCTGATATACCGAGACCCAGGTATGTGACAGCAGATGTACCGGAATACAGCAGGACTTATGGTGTGGTGGTAGATACTTCCGGTTCGATGAACGCGGAAATGATAGGATATGCACTGGGCGCGATCGCCAGTTACAGCGCGGCAAAGGAAGTTCCATATGCCAGAGTAGTATTCTGCGATGCGGATGCTTATGACGCGGGATATCTGGCACCGGATGATATCGCAGGGCGTGTGGAAGTGAGAGGGCGCGGCGGTACCATACTGCAGCCGGGCGTGGATCTTTTACAGGAGGCAAAAGATTTCCCGAAGGATGCGCCAATACTTATCATCACAGATGGGATGATAGAAGATGATCTGTATGTGAAAAGAGAGCACGCTTTTCTGATACCTGTGGGCGCCAGACTGCCATTCAGGGCAAAGGGAGAGGTGTTCAGGATCAGCAAATAGGAAAACCACGAGGTCCGTCCCTGTGGTTTTTGAGGGTTACTATCACAGCACGAAGGGCTGTGATAGTAACAAAGGGATGCGGGCGCTCTGCAGGCAGAATGCTTTTTTATTGACTATATGTGGTATTGTAGTAATATATATATATGATCTGATTCAGATTATAAAGGCATGACAGATTCAGTTCAATAGGATGGTGGAATGAAATGAATAAAGACAGGATCACCGAACACGATACCTTTTTTAAGGATAATTGTATAAAGGTGAATGGATATCTGAACAAGGTGCTGTGGTTTTTTATTGTAACCGGTCCGGCTATCGCATTAGGTATAAAAGTACAGATATTTCATGATATAGCCTATTCCACATGCTTAAATATCTCGATTGGGATTGCCATAATGGCTGTTGTTCATCTGTTTCTGTTTAAGAAATGGCCCAACAGTATGCTTACGTCTGCATTTGCACTGTCAGCGCTCAACATCCTTATAGCATATATGTCATTTTCACATGTGAGTATTTATCTTACATGGTTTTTGTGCCCGGTCTTAAGTATGCTTTTCTGTGATAAGTATCTGTATTTCTTTTCGTGCATACTTAATTATATACTGATGTTCGTGACAACAGGCGCTACCGCGGTGTATGAGGCTGATATGAGTACGGAACATTTGAGTATACTGGCATATTTTACTGATACCATAGGCGGCTTTACCATTGAATATATCATCATGTTCGTATCCGGAATAATAGTTGTTACGGTTATGAGCGGATATTTTGATAATATCTTTTTGCAGCACAAACATATCATGCAGCAGAAAGAGATGATGAATGAAAAGATGGGCATCTTAGATTCAATGGCTGAGATCTATGATAATGTGAACCTCATTGATTTTGTACATAATACGGAAATGTCCTTAAGAGATGCGGAGCAGACCAGACACGGGATAGATTTCAATGCCCAGACACATACCATAATGAACCAGAGGATCAAGAATCAGGTGATGCCGGATCAGTTGGATGCCTTTCTGGAGTTTACTAATATCAAGACTGTAAGATCCAGGCTTTCGCATAAAAAGCTTTTAAGTGCCGATTTTATAGATGTGCTGTCAGGGTGGTTCAGGGCACAGTATATAACGGTGGATTCCACCCTTGATGGTATCCCGAATGTTGTGATATATACTACCCGAAATGTTGATGATGAGAAGAAAAGAGAAGAAAATCTTATCAGGATATCATTGACAGATGAGATGACCAGGATGTTTAACAGAAGGTGTTATGATGAAGATCTTAAGGAACTGAGAAGCGGCGCCCTTTCGGATGATTTTGTTTTATTTTCGATAGATGTAAACGGATTAAAAACCGTAAATGATACCAAAGGACATGTGGCAGGTGATGAACTGATAAAAGGGGCGGCTAACTGTCTTGCTCTTTCCGTAGGAAATAAAGGTAAAGTCTACAGAACGGGCGGTGATGAGTTTATGGTGGTGATACATACCGATCATCCTGAAAAACTGCGAAGCGATATTAGGGAAAAAGCGAAAGAATGGCATGGTATGTATACGGACAGTATGACCATGTCTATTGGATATGCGGCATACAAGGATCATCGGGATACTAATATTGATGAGCTGGAACACAAGGCTGATGCCGATATGTATGCTGATAAAGACAGATATTATAAAGAGAACGGGATAGAGCGGAGGCGTCATTAATGCAAAAACCACGGGGACGAAAATCACTCGGAGTGTTTATTCGCTGGGAACATTTGTTCTTTTTTGGGATTGATTTTTTGGGGAAAAGTGGTACAATATATCTATAGTAAGGATGAAGGGAGGAAGAAAAGATGGCTACATCGAGTATTTTTCATACCGTACAATTGAATACTCCGGAAAAGGCTGAGGCTTTTGTGGCAGCATTGGAAGCCTCCGTTAATGACCCGTGGGTAAGACCGGAGCATAGAAGACAGACAGTGGAAACGGATGCGAATGAAATCCGTAGATTGCACGAAATGAGAAGGCGAAACAGGGAGAGGGCACGTGGAAGTCAGAATTGACAATATACTTGATATGATCAGTTCGTATGGTGAGGAAGGAGTCCGGGAAGATCTGGACTCTTTTTCAAGTCCTCAGAATCAGGAGATAGAGGATTTCATCCGTAATAAATCGATAGAGTTTGCGCAAAGAAAACTATCTGTGAGTTATATTGTTTCAGATGCATCGGATGGTGAAATTCTGGGCTATTTTACGCTTGCGCATAAAGCATTGGATATCAAAGGTACAAATCTGAGTAATACCAATCGGCGCAAATTGGGAAACTACGCTCGGTATGATCAGGATGAGGATAATTATTCAGTGTCAGCATTCCTTTTGGCGCAGTTTGGCAAGAATTACGCTGTGGATGAGGGAAAGAGGATCAGAGGAACGGAACTGATGGAATATGCGATAGATATCTTATCCGATATCCAGCATCGGATCGGTGGTGGGGTGGTTTATTTGGATGCAGAAGACCGACCCAAATTGACGGAGTTTTACGAGGATAATGTAAAATACAAGTGC
>JAFUUX010000155.1 GCA_017471325.1 Lachnospiraceae bacterium
GATATTTCGATTTCCGGTATCAGCCGCTTGGGAATCCCGCAGCATCTCATTTCTGCGCAGCTGCCCGCAGGCGCTGTCGATATCCCGCCCCATTTCCCGCCGGATCGTCACTGCCGCCTGTTTTGCCTCCAGGCGCTTTTTAAATGCCTCCACCGCTGTCCTGTCCGGCTCCCGATACCCTCTTTCGGTCACGGGATTTACCGGGATCAGGTTGACATGTGCATGGTGCGCCAGCGCCAGCGCAGCCAGTCCCTTCGCGTCCTCCGCCGTATCATTCACGCCGGCGATCAGGGAATACTCAAAACTGATGCGCCGTCCGGTCTTTGCGAAATAACAATCGCATGCTTCCATCAGTTCCGCAATGGAATACCGCTTTGCTACGGGCATGATCTGCCTGCGCTTTTCGTCCGTGACCGCGTGCAGGGATAGCGCCAGCGTTACGGAAAGCCCCTCTTCTGCCAGCCCGCAGGTCGAAACCGTTATATTCCGCTGGCTGATATGCAGGCCATTCTCATCCGTGATCATGTGCAGAAATTTCAGCAGATTCCCGTAGTTATCCATCGGCTCGCCGATCCCCATGATCACTATATTGGATACCCGCTCCCCGGTATCCCGCACCATGGCATATACCTGTTCGAGCATCTCCGCCGCGCTTAGACTGCGCACCAGGCCGCCCAGGGTGGACGCGCAGAAAGAACAGCCCATGCGGCAACCCACCTGGGAAGAAATGCACACGCTGTTTCCGTGATGGTACCGCATCCAGACCGATTCGATCTGATTGCCGTCCGGCAGCGTAAACAGGTATTTCCTGGTCCCGTCCAGTTTGGAAACCTGCAGGCGTGCCTTCTTTAGCACCGTATGATCATACTCTGCCGCCAGCCGCTCCTTCAGCGCTATCGAAAGATTGCTCATCTGCTCGTATTCTGCCGCCATGGACCGGTGCATCCAGCCATAGAGCTGCTTTGCCCGGAAGGCTTTTTCGCCCATCTGAAGCATGGTTTCCGTCAGTTCCGGCAATGTCAGGTTTTTCAGATCGATCCTCTCCGCGCTCATACGCCTGCCTTCCTGTATACAGAGATAAAAAATCCATCCACGGCGGGCCGCTCCTGGGGAACACCGCATAAGAGCTGCAGATACCCCGCTCCTGCCGTTTCACTGTCCAGCGCCTGCGGCAGTTTCTTCCGGAAAGAAAACGGCTTTAGCCCCAGTTCCCTGATGATCCAGTCCCTGTTTTCTTCATTTTCGGCGCTGTCGATCGTGCAGGTACTGTACAGCAGCGTCCCCCCCGGTTTCAGATATCTGACTGCGGACGCCAGTATCTGCCGCTGTAATGCCTGCAAAGAAATGATATCCTCCGGTTTCAGCCGGTAACGGATATCTGCCTTGCGCCCCAGTACACCCAGGCCGGAACAGGGCAGATCCGCGATCACGACATCCGCCGTTCCCTCCAGTGTCCGGTCCGTTTCCCTGGCATCCTGCAGGCGTGCCTCTGCCTGCGCCAGACCCAGCCGCGCGGCATTCTCCCGGATCTGTTCCACTTTATGCTCTGTCAGGTCAAACGCATATACTTTTCCGTCCCTGCCGCACTGTTCTGCCGCCAGCATGCTTTTTCCGCCCGGTGCCGCACATACGTCCACCACGGTATCTCCTTTTTGTATGCCGGCCGCACAGACCGCCAGCATGGAACTCACATCCTGCACCGTGAAAGCGCCCTGCGCAAATCCCTCCAGCCGTTCCACGCCCGGTACATTTTCCAGTTGATACACGCCAGGCTGATACGGGCTTTTAAGTACTTCTATCCCCTGCTGCTGCCAGGCGCTGCATAATGCCGCCGCATCCGCGCCCTCACAGACACGCACCGTGACAGGTCGCTGCTCCTGATACGCCGCGAGCATCTGCCGCGTCAGTTCCGCGCCATACTGTGCCAGCATGCGTTCCACGATCCACTCCGGCATGGAATAGTATACGGAAAGATAACGAACCGGCTCCTGCTCCCGATCCGGCCAGGAAAGGTGCTCCTTCTCCCTGCTTACGGTGCGCAATACACCGTTCACAAAGCCTTTTAAGCCGGATAAGCCTTTTGCGGCTGCCAACGCTACCGCCTCATTGCATGCCGCCGCATCCGGTACGGCATCCATATACAATATCTGATAGATGCCCATGCGCAGGAGCAGGCGCACCGGCATTTTGATACGGCCGTTTTTGGTTTTTGCGCAGGCATCTATGATATGATCCAGCGTGATGCGGCGCTCGATACAGCCCTCTGTCAGCCGTTTGATAAATGCCTTTTCCTGCTGTTTCAGATGATCATGCTTCCTCAGGACGGCGTGCAGCAGCACATCCGCTTTCTGCTCCGTCCGTTCCAGTTCCAGCAGGATCTCAAAGACCAGTCTCCGGCCCTCCGTGCCTTTTTGCATCTTTGTCATCCCAGTCTTTCTCCCGCCTCTAAAGAAACGCCTCGCAGGAAATCCCCGCTCGGCATGCGTTTTTTCCCTTCCAGCTGTACCTCCAGCACTTCCAGAAGGCCGCTGCCGCAGGCTACGGTAAAACTTTGCTTCCCGGTCCCTGCCACGCTGCCCGCTTCCGAAGCGGCACGGTCTTCCTCCCCGCTCACGGGAAGGGCACGCGCTTTCCATATTTTGAGCTGCTTTCCGCGGCAGGAAGTATACGCGCTGGGCCAGGGATCCATCCCCCGCACCAGCCGCGCGATCTGCTCCGCCGTCTTCTGCCAGTCGATGCGCCCGTCCTCTTTTTTCAGCATCCTGGCATAATTGCTCTCTTCCTCTTTCTGTTTTACCGGTGTCAGTTTTCCTGCCGCAATGAGCGGCAGTGCTTCTACGATCAGTTCCGCGCCGGTCTTTGACAGTTTCTCAAACAAACTGCCTCCGGTCTCTTCTGCCGTGATCTCCACCCTCCTGCTGAGCAGGATGTCGCCGGTATCGATCCCGGCATCCATCTGCATGATGGTCACGCCGCTTTCCGTTTCCCCGTCCACGATACACCACTGGATCGGTGCCGCCCCGCGGTATTTCGGCAACAGTGAGGCATGGATATTGATGCAGCCCAGCCTGGGCATATCCAGGATCTCCTGCGAAAGGATCTGCCCGAATGCCGCCACCACAAATACATCCGCGGGATATTGTCTCAATTCTTCTACCGCCTCCGGTCTGCGGATCCGTGCAGGCTGCAGTACCGGTATCGCATGCCGCAGCGCGCATTCCTTCACCGGGCAGGCAGACAGTGCGCCGCTCCTGCCCTTAGGCTTGTCCGGCTGGCATACCACCGCCGTCACTTCATGCCCTGCCGCGATGATCGCTTCCAATGCGCCCGCTGCATAATCCGGCGTTCCCATAAAAACGATCTTCATTTAATCTTCGTCCTCCATTGTGCGCATATCCTTTAAGTCGCCTTCGACCTTTGTGGTATACATCACGCCATCCAGGTGATCCACCTCATGGCAGATCGCGCGTGCCAGCAGTTCCGTCCCCTCCAGGATATATTCCTCCATATCCTTATTCAGTGCCTTTACCTTGACATAATTCGGCCGTGTCACGGTACCGGTCTTATTGGGCACGCTCAAGCACCCCTCATATCCCGTCTGCTCCCCGCTGGTCATGATGATCTCCGGGTTGATCAGCACATAGGGATCTTCCCCTGTCACATCGATCACGCAGATCCTGCGCAGCACGCCCACCTGCGGTGCTGCCAGTCCCACGCCGTTTGCCTCATACATCGTATCAAACATATCCCCGATCAGTTCCAATGTATGCGGTGTCATTTTCGTCACCGGGCGGCACACCGCCTCCAGCACTTCATCCCCCAGTTCCCTGATATTCCTGATTGCCATATATGCCTCCTATCTTTTCACTACCGTGTTGTTTATATCAGAATGCACCCACCGGATCCATATCAAACTGCAGCATCACATCCGGCCCCGGCGCCTGCCGCGCCTCCTCCTGTATCGTTTCCACAATCTCCTTTGCCTCTATCAGCCGTTCCAGGTCTTTCGCACGCAGATACAGTCCGGTGCGGTAGATATCTTTCAGTTTCCCGATCAGCGCCTCTGCAGGTCCGATCACTTCCACGCCTTTCATCTCCCGCATCCCGCGCAGTTTCTCCGCCACCAGTTCCGCGCGGCTCTTTCCGGCATTTGCGTCCGAAGAATAAAACTGCACTGTCAGGAAATGACATACCGGCGGATACTCCGCCAGTTCCCGAAAACCGATCTCCTGACTGTAAAACGCTTCGTAATCCTGCGCCGCCGCCTGGACAATGCTGTAATGCTCCGGCACATACGTCTGGATCACCACTTCCCCCGCCCTGCTGCCGCGGCCTGCCCTGCCTGCCGCCTGTGCGAGCAGCTGGAAAGTCCTCTCCGTGGCATGATAATCACTGGCATGCAGCGACATATCCGCCGCGATGGCACCGACTAAAGTCACATTCGGGAAATCATGACCTTTGACGATCATCTGCGTGCCCACCAGGATATCCGCCTCCCCATCGGCAAAAGCGGAAAGGATGTGCTCATAATCCTCTTTATTCTTCGTGGTATCCGCATCCATGCGCAGCACGCGTGCCGAAGGATAACGCTGTTTTAAGTCTTCTTCTATACGCTCCGTGCCCGCTTTAAACCCGGCGATATACTTTGAGCCGCATTCCGGGCAGATCTTTGGCGTCTTTTGCGTATGCCCGCAGTAATGGCAGCGCAGGCTGCCGTCCTTATGCTGCGTCAGGGACACATCGCAATGCGGACATTTTACCACATATCCGCAGGATCTGCACGAAACAAATCCCGCGATCCCCCTGCGGTTGATAAAGAGCATGCTCTGCTCTCCCCGGTACAGCCGCTCCGTGAGCAGTTCTGTCAGTTTCCGCGAAAAAAAACTGCGGTTCCCTTCCTTTAATTCCTGCCGCATATCCACGACATGCACCTGCGGCAGCTGTGCCCCGCCAAAGCGGTCATTTAACCGAAATAACTGATACGTTCCCTTTTCCGCCCTGTAGTAAGACTCCAGGGACGGCGTCGCAGAACCCAGCACCAGCTGAGCCCCATCCCTGGCCGCAATATACTCCGCCACTTCCCTGGCGTGATACTTCGGTACCTTTTCACTCTTATAACTGGTCTCATGCTCCTCATCGATGATGATGATGCCGATCTGCGGAAACGGGATAAACAACGCGGACCTGGGACCGATGATGATATCCAGTTCCCCGTTTTTAGCACGCTCATACTGGTCATACCGTTCCCCGTCCGAAAGCCTGGAATGCAGCACCGATACCCGCTCGCCGAACCTGGCATAAAAACGCATCAGTGTCTGGAAGGTGAGTGCGATCTCCGGGATCAGCACGATCGCCTGTTTTCCCTCTGCGACCACACCCGCGATCAGTTCCATATACACTTCCGTCTTGCCGCTGCCGGTGATCCCACGGATCAGCGCCGGCTTTGGCTCGGGCTGACGCATACCCTGCCGGATCCGGTCAACGACCTCCTGCTGCGCAGCCGATAGACCACTGAACGGATGCCCCGCCCTGACTGCGGCTTTGGGCGCCCGGTACTGCCGCGTGGTCTCAATGCGTATAAAGCCTTCCTTTTCCGCGGTTTTGAGCACCGCAGCGGATACCTGCAGTTTTTCCTTCACCATCTGCTCCGGCAGGCTGTCCGCCCCCAAAAGCGCCTCATACAGGCGTATCCTGGCCGCAAAACGCACCGGATTGAGTTTGCCGATCTGCTCCTGCAGCTGTTCCGCCTCTGCCTGCCTGTGTATCGTATGGTAGGTGCTCTCTTTGATCTTTTTTTTGACCGGCAGCACCGTGCGCATGGCCGTAATCATGGTACCGCCGTAATATCTGCGCAGCCAGGCTGCCAGCTGCAGTGTTTTTCCTTCCAGGCTGACCGCTTTCTGATTGATCCTGAGGATCTCCTTTAGACGCTGCTCGTCAAATGCCGCCTTGTCCGAGATACCTACCACATAGCCTTTCCGTTCTTTATTTGCCATGCCAAAAGGGATCGTCACCTCCATGCCCTCCGCGATCTCCTGCCGGAGCGCTTCGGGAATACGGTATTCAAAAGGCCTGTCCAGTTTTTCTATGGCAATATCAATGATCACGCTGGCAAACTTCTTTTCCAAATGCCTTCAACCTTTCCTCAACCCTTTTTTCAAACTTTTTACCTATTTTATTCTCGCTTCGGACAGCGCTTTTCCGACGTCACGGCTTATGCGAAAAGTGCAGGGTATTTTGCCTGCATGCGCTTTAAGGCTGCCGCGTCACCGTCGGCTTCCAGGATCTCCTTTACCAGCACGCGCTCATCCATCGGATACTTGACGCCCCGGATCTCCTGGTAATCCTCATGCCCTTTTCCTGCCAGCACGATCACATCCCCCGGCTGCGCATGGTGCATGGCATAAGCAATGGCTTCCCTGCGGTCCGGTATTTCCACATACGCGCCTTCGGTTTTCTGCATACCGTTGATGATATCCGCGATGATCTCCAGCGGTTCCTCGCTGCGCGGATTATCCGATGTGATGATGCTCAGATCCGAGAGCCGCCCGGAAACCTCACCCATCTCATATCTTCTGGACTTCGCCCGGTTGCCGCCGCAGCCAAACAGGGTGACGATACGCCCCGGCTCGTATTCACGCAGTGTTTCCAGCAGGCTTTTTAATGCCATCGCATTGTGCGCGTAATCGATCATCAGGGTATATGTCTCCGACACGGGCAGCATCTCGATACGCCCCTTCACATGCGCACGCAGAAGCCCCGCCTGCGCATCCCCTGCCGTGACCTGCAGATGCTTACAGACCGCAAGCGCCGCCAGCGCGTTATAAACCGAAAACCTTCCCGGGAAAGGTGCCTCCACCTGTTTCAGCACACTGCCGTCCCCGGCCTGCCAGCCGCTTAACTGAAAACGCACGCCCAGCGCACCCGAATTCTGTACGAGCTGTACCTCTGCGGCCCTGTAATCATTCCCCTCCGCAAAGCCAAAACGCTCCACCGCACTGCAGCGGCTCTGCTGTAATATTTCTTCCGCATAGGGATCGTCCCCGTTGACCAGTCCAACGGCGCACTGGGAAAACAACAGGCTTTTGCAATATTTGTATTCTTCAAAATCCGCATGCTCATTCGGCCCGATATGATCCGGAGAAAGATTGGTAAATACACCCAGATCAAAATGGATCCCTGCCACGCGGTGCATCTTCAGCGCCTGCGAGGAAACCTCCATCACCACCGCCTTACAGCCGTTTGCTGCCATCTGCGCAAAATATTCCTGCACCAGATAGGACTCCGGCGTGGTATTGACTGCCGGGATATGCTCCCTGCCGTTATCCACTTCGATCGTGCCGATCAGACCGCAGGCGATCCCTGCATGCTGCAGCACGGATTGGATCAGGTAAGTGGTGGTGGTTTTGCCCTTGGTCCCCGTGATGCCGACCGTAAACAGTTTTTCCGCCGGATCTCCAAACCAGGCCGCGGCTGCCAGCCCCAGCGCATAACGGGTATCCTGCACCTGCACCACGGCGATCCCTGCCGCCTCACATGCCAGAAGCAGCGGCGCTTCGATCTGTTCTGCCAGCACTGCCGCCGCTTTCTTTTCTATTGCCTGCGGCAGCGCGCTGTGCCCGTCAAAATTGGCCCCGCGGATCGCCACAAACAGACAGCCCTCCGAGATCTGCCGTGAGTCATAGACCAGCGCCGAAATCTCTTTTTCCCCTTCTCCTGCTAAAAATGTGTGTTCCAGTTTTTTTAATATGACAGAAAGCCGTTTCTTTTCCACCTTTTTATTCTCCTTTGCCCTTTCGGCACAACTTTTTTTATCTTACACCAAAAAGAGCATTTCGTAAAGATGGCCTGTATTTCCCATAAATATAGCAATTTTCACTGACATATCCCTCTCTGCGGCTCTGCGATATAAAAAGGCCGCTGCTTAAGTGCAACGGCCTGTTATGAGGGGGAGATAGTAATGTGTGTTTCACTATCTATGGTGTATAATACATTATAATTGTGTCCAAGTTGTGTTCAATTTGCGTTTTTTTCTTCACAATTTCATTTTTTTTTTCAAATATTCCTACTTGTAATCTTCCACAAGCAATTGCACCGCATTTCCGCCCCGATAACTGTCGGCTTTTACCGTATAAACCACTGTAAATGGTATCTGTGCGCCCCCTTCCGCAAGTTGTCGCACAACTCCATCACCATACTTTCGAGTCAGATAGGACTTCAGTTCCTCTGTTCTGCGAAACATCGTCATTTCATACATTTTATCCTGGTCTTTCACAAACAGCCGGCAGACCATCTCATCCGCCCCGCGCGTTTCCATACGACATAGTTTCAGTCCCTGTCTGGCAAACAGCGCCCTGCGGTTTCCCTGCCCGGTGGGTTCCAGGGATTTCAGTTCTTCCGTCAGTCGATGATCCGCATACTGCAGCGGCAGCTCCAGGTCGATACGGAGTACCTCGCCAAAATCTTTTTCCTCCAGGGTACAGTTCTCATTCAGACGCCTGCGCAGTTCCTCCAGCCGGTACGCCGGCAGCGAAAATCCTGCCGCCTGCGCATGCCCGCCAAAGCGGATAAAGATATCCGATACCCGGTTCAGAGCATCATAGATATGATAGGCCGGGATCGACCTTGCCGAGCCCTTCAGTTCCTCCTGCGCATCCGTTACGATCAATGCCGGATGACCATAACGCTCGCGGATCCGTCCTGCCACGATCCCGGCGATGCTCTCATGACAATCCGGCAGATAAACAACATAGACTTTATCCGCGGTATACTCCGTCTCCACCTGACGCGCCGCCTCTTCCGTGGCCAGTTCCGTCTGTCTCTTTCTCTCTTCATTGAGCTGCTTCAGTTTCCCGGCCAGTGCCATGGCTTCTGCTTCCTCCCCGGTAAGCAAAAGTTTCAGCGCATCCTCCGCCGTATCCATCCTGCCTCCGGCATTGATGCACGGTCCTAAAATGAAGCCCACGGAATAGGTTCCGATCGGTTTCCCCTCCAGTTCCAACACGCGGATCAACTCCCGCAGGCCCTGCGCCGGTGCTGTGTTTAACAGTTCCAGTCCGCGTTTCACCAGCGGACGGTTTTCATCTGTCAGTTCCATGATATCCTCTACCGTTGCAAACGCCGCCAGCTGCAGCAATTCTTCCCCGAAACGCTGCTCCAGAGGCTGTCCCAGGACTTCCTGATATAAATAGAGGATCAGTTTATAGGCGATCATCGCACCACAGATGCCGGAAAAAGGATAATCACAATCCACCTGTTTCGGATCCACCACGGCATCCGCCTCCGGCACCAGATACTGCCGCCCCTCCGGCGCATCTTCATAAGGCACTTCATGATGATCGGTGATGATCACCGTGATCCCGTATCCCACGGCCCTGGCGACCTCTGCCGCCGCTGAGATCCCGTTATCACAGGTCAGTATCACATCGATCCCTTCCTGATGCGCACGCTCGATCATTTCCATATTCATGCCATAGCCGTCACGTACCCGGTGCGGGATCAGCGCATCCACCCTGGCACCCAGTTTTTGCAGACCACGCACCAGAATGGCTGATGCGCATACACCGTCCACATCATAATCTCCGATCACGCGGATCCGTTTACCGTCATCGACCGCCTCTGCGAGAATGCCGCAGGCCAGATCCATATCTTTCAGCAATCCCGGTGCATGCAGCCGTTCCATTCCCCCGTGCAGATAAGCCCCGATCTGTTCATCCGTCTCGATCCCGCGATTGCGCAGCACGCGGGCCAGCATCGGCGAAATATGATTTCTTCTGCCGATCTCCGTATAGTCTCCGCCTTTTCTGATCATTACCCAATTTGCCATATCCGTCACCTTCCTGTCCAAAAAGTATACCATTCCCCTCTGTCCCCCGCAAGGTCAAAAGTTTCCGGGCAGACAGGGTGCAAGATCCGGTAACATAAAATTCACTTTCCTTTTAATCAAAATGTGCTATACTTACAGAATATATACATTATAAAAAAGGGAGAAACCGACATGAGCGAAGAAATCAGTAAAGCCAAGCAAAAACGCCTGAAACAGACGCAGAACCGCAGGGATCAAAAAGCCAAAAAAGCAATGGTGACTTTCTGGAGCATTGCCATCCCGTTAATGCTGATCCTGGCTGTGGTGCTTGCGATCGTTGTATACCAGCGTTCCAGACTGGATTATTCCAGATACCTGACCAATGAAGGAAAGATCAGCAATATCAAAACAGCCGATTTTGTCAGCGTGGATTATGAAAGCATCAGTTTCAATAAAGTTGATCTGCTGCCCAGTGATGAAACGGTTGAGAGCGATATCGCTTATGCCCTTTCCTCCCATGCAGAACTGTCGGATGACGCGGCTCTCACTGCCAAAGACGGCGACCGCATTCAGATCAGTTTTACCGCGACCTCCGGTGGTGAAATCGTTACCTCCGCAACGGAAGCCGAAGGCGGCCAGGCGATCACCATCGGAAATGAAGAATACACCGCTGCCCTGGATGAAGCACTCACCGGGCACCATCCCGGTGACGACCTTATGGCCACGATCACTTTTCCCGATGATTTCAGCAATGCTTCCTTAGCCGGCAAAACCGCCGACTTTGACGTACATCTCAGCGGCATCTATGTCACACCGGAATTTAACGATGCATTTGTAACCACCTATTATGCCGATACCGCTGCTACTGCTGCCGGCTACCGTCAGAGCATTATCGACAATTATTACGAAAGCAATCTCAAACCGGCCATTTCGGATGCGATCAAGGAAAAAAGCACCGTTTCTTCCTATCCGGCAAACTACAGGGATAACCTGAAAAAGGTCATGGCCGAACAGGATCTGCAGCAAATGGAATACTACAATCAGATGTACATGCAGTACTCCGGCTCACCGGTTTATAACAATGCTTATGAACTGTATGGATTTACAACGCAGGCGGAATATGATGCTTCTTTGGAAGAAAGAGTCAACAGCGGCGTAGAGGATGCGCTGGAACTGCAGTATATCTATGAAAAAGCCGGCTTGAGCAATCCGGAAAGCGATGTACGCGCTTATTATACGGAAATGGGTTACGATGACGCTTCCTTCGCAAAACTGCAGGAACAGTATGGGTTCGGTTATCTGGCACAGTCCGTACTGTCCGATAAAGTGCTGGATTACCTGATGGAAACCGTTCCGGTTACGGAAACGGTCACGATCGTTGACTGACAGCAGCATGAACACTTCTCCTGCGATCTGCGGGATATACGGTCCGTGGACATAATCAGGCAGGGAAGGCAAAGCCGCCCCCTGCACGGCCGCGAGCCGCCGGTCAGTTTTCGCTGACATATTCCTTTTGGCGGCTCTGCGATAAAAAAAAGGGACTGCCGCGTCAAAGCGGCA
>JAFUUX010000156.1 GCA_017471325.1 Lachnospiraceae bacterium
TTACTCCTATTCTTTCTCCTGCTGCCTTTATTCCGTGCCCTGCTGGATCTGTACCGTATCCTATGCTATAGAAGCAAAGAACAATACAGTGCTGCTTTGCTTTATGAATACCGCGCATTTCTGAAAAAAATGAGAAAGAAAAAACATTTTTCTTTAAAGTACCCTACTTTGCGTGAATTCCATCACTGGCTTTCGGTCAATTCTGCGCATTTCAGATCTCTCACCTCTGATGAAGCGGATACATTATATGAAAAACTGCAATCTGCCGCTTTTTCCCATTCCGGGTTAAGTCTTACCGACTATTCCCTATCCGTGCTGATCCTG
The DNA here is from genome assembly GCA_017471325.1 of Lachnospiraceae bacterium. Lineage (GTDB taxonomy): Bacteria > Bacillota > Clostridia > Lachnospirales > Lachnospiraceae > NK4A136. The sequence continues at coordinate 325 of JAFUUX010000156.1, forward strand.
CAGAAACTGCACAAAGGTTTCCGGAAAACCAAATAGATGAAGATGAAAATTCATGGTAACTATTCAGAAGGTACCGCGAGGGCTCCCGGAGCAGAGCGTAGGATGCCCGAGTTTTACAGCATTTCCGCCATCGAGCGAAGCGAGATAATGCATGGCGGAAATGCGTAACTGTCAGAACCCAAGGGGTTCTGAACAGTTACAATGCATGAAACACGGCCGTGAAATAATATCGAATATATGATATGAAATAAAAAGACTCCGAAATCCTTCGAAGCCTTTCTGCAGGAAGGGGGACTTGAACCCCCATGAAATTGCTTTCACACGGACCTGAACCGTGCGCGTCTGCCAATTCCGCCATTCCTGCGCAACAAAGTAATAATACCTCATTTTGCAGAATTTGTCAATAACTTTTTTTTGTTTTTTCCAAATTCTTTTTTTATGAGTTGCGGTGAGGATCATATCTCACCGCAATCTCAAACTCTGCGGAGAATGGGACTTGAACCCACACGAGATTGCTCCCACAAGATCCTTAGTCTTGCTCGTCTGCCAGTTCCGACATCTCCGCAAACATTGATATATTACCAGATTTCACATAAAATGTCAAACAAATATTTTTAATAATAAAAAATATTTCTATAGTAAACGACAAAACTATTTTCGTTTTGTCGTTTACTGCGCCGGATTTTGGCCGCTGAAAGCGGCATATTTCCTTACAAAATCCGTGTGCATCCTCGCGGAGCGTTATAGTAAGCGCAATTATTTATTGCGCTTACTATAGAACTTCTGCACATACCCGCGCGGTGCAACATACAGAATCCGTTTATATGCCCGCGTGAGTATAAAATATACAAAATAACAGAGAGATAAAGGAGAGGATATCATGAGCATGAAACCGACACTGGTGATCCTGGCAGCAGGTATGGGGAGCAGATATGGAGGATTAAAGCAGATCGACCCGATCGATGAAGCCGGACATAAGATCATAGATTTCTCTATCTATGATGCGCTTCGGGCAGGCTTTGGAAAAGTTGTATTTATCATCAAAAAAGAGAATGAAGCGGATTTCCGCAGCTGCATCGGTGATGCCGTGAGCAAAAAGACGGACGTGGAGTATGTATTTCAGGAGATGGAAAATATTCCGGCCGGCGTGGAGATACCGGAAGGACGTGTAAAACCCTGGGGAACCGCGCATGCGATCCTTTGCTGTAAGGACGTGGTCAAAGAGCCGTTTGCAGTGATCAATTCCGATGATTATTATGGTGTGAGCGCATACAAGACACTGGTGGATTTTCTGGCTGCGCCGCAGGCAAAACAGGAGGGGATGCTGCCGTTTTGCATGGTGGGCTATCAGCTGAAAAATACCTTGACAGAGCATGGCAGCGTGGCACGGGGGTGCTGCCGTATGAGTGAGGATGGATACCTGACGCAGATCGAGGAACTGACAAAGATCGAGAAAACTGCAGACGGTGCCAGGTATACCATGGATGATGGGGCCACCTATCAGGAGATTTCCGTGGATACTCTGGTATCAATGAACATGTGGGGCTTCCAGCCGCAGATCTTTCCGGAACTGGAAACGTCCATGCAGAGATTTTTTGCGGAGGATATCCAAAAAGATCCGATGAAGAGTGAATGTTTCATTCCCTTGGAAGTGGGCAGGCTGGTAAAGGAAGGGAAGGCTTCGGTCAAAGTGCTTTCTTCGCAGGATAAGTGGTTTGGCGTGACTTATAAAGAGGATAAGCCGTTTGTGATGGAGTCGATCCGGAAACTGAAGGAACAGGGCGTTTATCCGGAAAAATTATGGGATTGAGATTATGGGATCGAACAAAAAATAAACAGTATTATAAAAGCCGGCGGTATGCAGACCGCCGGCTTTTTGGCCTGTCTGAAAAAACTTATATCTCGTGTTTGTTGTAACGGTCCAGCAGTTTGCGGATCCGCTCGCTGGGATCCAGCAGATCGCTGATGGATGCGTCGTGGTTCAGCGTATCAATGATATAAGCGATATACTTGCTCAGATCACAACTTAAGTACCATTCGCGCTCCAAAAGTTCCGGTGTCTGGTATACCAGATTGGTGGTCAGTACCTTTGTGATGATGCCCTCCTGGTAAGCTTTATCGAAACGATCCAATCCGCCGGAGAACAAGCCGAAAGTGGTGAAGCAGAAGATCCTTTTGGCCTTGCGCTTTTTCAGTTCGGTAGCTACTTCGATCATGCTTTCCCCGGAAGCAATCATATCATCGATGATGATCATATCCTTGCCTTCCACGGAGGAACCGAGATATTCATGTGCCACGATAGGATTGCGGCCGTCTACGATACGGGAATAATCGCGGCGTTTGTAGAACATGCCGACATCCAGTCCCAGCACGTTTGCCATATAAATGGCACGTCCCATGCCGCCTTCATCCGGGCTGATCACCATCATGTGATCGGAATTGATCTGCAGGTCGCTTACATTTTTACAGAGCGCTTTGATAAACTGATAAGCCGGCTGTACGGTTTCAAAACCATGCAGGGGGATGGCGTTCTGCACGCGGGGATCATGTGCGTCAAAGGTTATGATATTATCTACGCCCATGCTGACCAGTTCCTGCAGAGCCAGAGCGCAATCCAGGGATTCCCGCGCGCTGCGCTTGTGCTGGCGGCTTTCGTACAGGAAAGGCATGATGACCGTCAGGCGCCGTGCTTTCCCGCCGACTGCAGCGATCACGCGCTTTAAGTCCTGATAATGGTCGTCCGGTGACATATGTGTGATCTGGCCAAAGTGGGAATAGGTCAGGCTGTGGTTACATACATCCACCAGAAGGAAGATATCATGCCCGCGGACCGATTCCAGGATCAGTCCCTTGGCTTCACCGGAGCCGAAACGGGGAACCTTTGCTTTCAGGATATAGGTGTCTCTTTTATAGCCGGAAAAGGCCAGAGTATCGGCGTGCTCATTCTCGCGGATGGTACGCCAGTTGACCAGATATTGATCTACTTTTTCGCCCAGATGCCGGCAGCCTTCCAAGGGGATGATGCCGAGGGTGCCGACAGGGATCGTATCCAGGTTTCTGATGTCATCGTTTTGGGGTGCCATGTAAATACCTCACTTTCTTTAATGAACTATGACGCGCTGTGACGGTTATCTATAATATACCTATTTGTAATCATTTTCAATCTTTTTTTGCCTGCGGATATCTCTTGCGGTAAGATGGAGAATAAAACTGTTTTCGATCAAACGGGAGAGCACGCGCTCGGAATAATCCAGGTTGAGCATATCCAATGTCTTATTGGTAGAGATGATAATGGATTTTTTGCGCTGTATGCGTTCGTTTAAAAAGAGAAACAACTGTGAGCGGGTAAA
>JAFUUX010000157.1 GCA_017471325.1 Lachnospiraceae bacterium
ATCGAGCAGGGATTCGATCCTTGTGCCCGCTGAGCTTGTTGAACTACCCATTCCTGTTACCTCCATTTTACTATTCTTGTATATTGCCAAAGCGCGATAAAAAAGCGCCTCTACGCACCGCACAACATTATAGCATAAGAAAAGAAAAAAGCATAGACTTATTTATACATCAACTTTGATCTTTTCCTCCTCCATATCCTCGGCCGCCTCCGCCTCGGCCTGTTCCTTAAAAGTCTCCAGCATCTCCGGGCTCATGGTCGGCAGGTCACCGATGGATTTTACGCCGAAACTGCGCAAAAACTGCTCTGTTGTCCCAAAAAGCAGTGGCTTTCCGGGTGCATCCAGCCGTCCGACTTCTTCCACCAGTTCATATTCGATCAGTTTATTCAGCGCGTGGTCACTGCTCACACCGCGGATCCGCTCGATCTCCGCCCTGGTCACCGGCTGCTTGTAAGCGATGATGGACAGCGTCTCGATCACGGTATCCGACAGGCTGTAATGTCTGGGATGCTTCGCGAGTTTTACGAGATATTCATAATATTCGCCTTTTGTGCCAAGCTGCACCGCATCTTCCAGCTCCGTGATCGTGATCCCCCGTCCGGCTTCCTCGTACTGTACTTTCAGCCGTTCCACGGAAGCCTTTACCTCTTCCGGCGTCATATTCAGTATGTCCGCAAGGCGGTCGATCTGCACGGAATTTCCTGTTGCAAACAATACCGCTTCGATCGCAGCCTCCGGACAGTCCGGTTTTGGCAGTGCCGGCTCCTCTTCCTTTTCATTCTCCGCTTCTTTCTTGCGGCTGCTCCGCTTCCTGCTTTTTTTCTCCGCGGGCTGCGCTTCGGCTTCTTCCTGCTGCATCACCTCTGCGGGCTGCACTTCGGCTTCTTCCTGCTGCACCGCCTCTGCGGGCTGCACTTCATCCGGTAATTCCCCGCGTATTTCTTCTGTTTCTTCTGTTTCGCTGCCGTCCGCTGTTTTTTCCGCGAACTCTTTTATGCGCTCTTCCGATGCCGCCAATGCAGCCGTTTCCACCGGTTCCATACTTTCTTCTGCCGCCGGTGCAGCTGTTTCCGCCTCCACTGTTACGGCCGTATCCTCCTGCATCCCGTGCTTTTCTACGTTTATCTCACCCATGCCCTGCCTGTTCCTTTACTCCGTACTGCGCTGTTTTCAAATAGTCAAGCGATCATAAGATGGCAAAATCCTCTCCCAGCGTGATCGCATCCGCATCCTGTGCCCGCTCGATCAGGATATCCCCAAAGATCTCCTCCTGCCGGATCACGATCTGCCCCATCTTCATCAGTTCCAGTACCACCAGGAAACTGACTACAATATCCAGTTTCTTACACTGTTTCTGCAGCAGATCCCGAAACGAGCATACCTCATGCGCATTCAGGTACTCCAGTATCTCCGTCTGTTTATTCTCCACGGATATCTCATCTTTAGCAATATTGCCGAATTTGCTTCGGATCGGGTCTACCCGGTCCTCCACCCTGCGCATGATATCCTTATATACCTCATTCAGTTTTTTCAGATTCAGATCCCTGACCAGCGCTTCATAGTCTACCGGCTCCCGGTAGTTCATCACTGCTTCCGGCATCGTCGGCTCTTTGTATACAGAACGTCCCGCATCCACAAAGCGGTCTTTCAGTTCAAATGCCATATACTTATACATCTTGTGCTCCAGCAGTTTCTGCACCAGTTCTGCACGGGGATCTTCTTCTTCCCCCTCTTCATTCACTTCCCTCGGCAGCAGCATACGGCATTTGATATCCAACAGTGTCGCTGCCATCAGCAGAAATTCACTCATCACATTCATGTCTTCCCGCTCCATCGCCCTGATGTATTCCAGGTACTGGGCGGTGATCTCCACGATCGGGATATCATAGATGTCCACTTTATTCTTTTCGATCAGATGCAGCAAAAGATCCAGCGGACCTTCAAATGCCTCTAATTTTACGGAAATCGCCATCTTCTTACCCCTTCTTTACTTCTACCAGCAACAATTCGGCCGGATTAAAAACCCTGATCGGCAGCGTATGCGTGCCGATCCCGCAGCTCACGATCTGGTTTTTTCCTTCCAGATGATAGAGCCCCCCGTCAAATTTCGGGAATAAGTGCAATTTGGGACTGATCACGCCCCCGAGTTTCGGCAGGCGCATAATGCCGCCGTGATAATGTCCGGAAAAGGACAGATCCGGCCCCCATTTTGCGTACACCGGCAGATACTCCGGATCATGTGCCAGTAAGATATGATACCTGCCGTCATCTGTTTTCCCAAAGCGCTTCTTCAGCTGCTCCGGTTTGAATTTCTGCAGCCGGCTCATTTTATAGTAGGTTTCCGGCAGGCTCAAGCCATGGATACGGATCCCGTATTCCTTTACATAAGCGCTCTGATTGTCCAGAACATGCGCCCCTGCTTTCTTCAGCCGCTCTATCATATCCAGAAAAGTAAAATCATACTTCCAGGGATCCCACTGCACACGGCTTTCATGATTTCCCAGCGAATAATAGACCGGACAGAATGCGGAAATATCCTGTACCAGCCTGCAGGCCACCTCCACGGAATTTGTGATGATCTCCTGCCCCCTGTCCTTCGCTGTCATGATATCCCCGACCATCAGGACAAAATCCGGGTTCAGATCCCTGATCGAACGCAGCAGTTTTTTATTACCCCTGCCAAACTCCCGCCCGTGCAGATCCGAAAGCACGACAAATCTTACATCCCTGCGTACTTTCCCGGAAGAAAACTGATACGTCCGCAATTTAAATCTCTTTGTGTCGCTTAAGATCACACCCGAAAAGAATGTACATGCCCACGAAAAAAGAAACAAAAACAATCGCACGCCAAAACCCTCCACTAAATATAGCCACAACTTTGGTATCATAACACAAGATATTCATTTCTTCAAGATGACATAACTCCGAAAAATCACATCAAAAAACGCCCGGCGTGGCAACAAATGCACAAGAATGATCTTTTCCTATAAAAAAGAATGCCGCATATCAATAAACGGCATTCTTTAACAATTTTCAAATGATCAGCAGACTGCTGAAAATTAGTTGTACTTGCGCTTTCTAGCTGCTTCGGATTTCTTTTTCCGCTTTACGCTCGGTTTCTCGTAATGCTCACGCTTACGGATCTCCTGCTGGATCCCTGCCTTTGCACAACTTCTCTTGAAGCGGCGCAGTGCACTATCCAGATCTTCATTCGGCTTTACTTCGATCTTCGACACCAGACTCAACCTCCCCTCAGCCGTAAGATTCGTATGTTTACTTCACATGCAACTGATATTATATACAGAAATGCACCTTTCGTCAAGTGATTTTTTCTGACCTCCCAAAAGCCTCCGGATGCGGCCTCCTGTCCCACCCTAAATCCCGTCAGATCTTTTGATGAGCAGTTTCATCATTTCCTTTCCCACTGCCTCATTGTGGTAGATCCGCCGCTCGCACACGGAAATGATCTTTGCAAGATCCTCATCCGCCGTTTTCCCGTATTTTTCATGCCACAGCAGATCAAAAAGCATGATCATGTTCGATCCGATCACGCCCAGCAGGATATGCTTCAAAAAACTGTAGTCTTCGTAACACTCCATATAGGTCCGCAGCAGACAGGACTTGTAATACGCTGCATACATATGTACCCGCTGCGGCTTCTCCGCGATATACTTTGCAAACATCCGCTGCAGTTCCTTCTCCCCCTGCTCATAACTCAGTTTATCAAAATGTCTATAATACATTTTGCACAATTTGTACAGAAAAGGCAAAACATAACGCAGAGCATCCTGATAAAAATCTGTGCTCATCAGATCGTTCAAAAGCGCGATCGGAAGTGGGAAACACGGCAGATCCGTTGCTTCACTCTTTAAAAGTTCCGCGCCTTCCGCCAGGGCTTCCGCTTCGGAAATCCCCTCCCGCATCATCCGGTCCTGAACCCTGCCCCCGAATGCAGCCAGTTTCCGCAGCGCCGCATCCAAAGCCTCTGCATCTGCCGCCGCAATGACAAAAGAACAGAGTTCATCACGGCTTTTCCCGAGCATTTCGAGGTATTCCATATCCTCATTATCCCCTGTGCGCTCATATTCCGCATCGCTTTCCTCTTCCACGAAATACTGCGCATCCGCATGTGCAAGAAACAGTTCCGCCACATGCACACAGGACAGATCCAGCTGCAGTTCCGCATACGGTCCCGGGCAGGCAATGATGCGCGGATAAACCCTGCAGATGTCCGCCAGATAACGCTCCCCCTTCCGAAGCTGCATATCGCAGCGCCCGTCCAGACGCAAAAAAGGACAGCGGATACAGTACGGCGAAAATGACGGCTGCGCCTTACCATGCATCGCCAGTTTCAGTTCCAGACCCAACAGTCCTTTTTCCTTGCGAAATCTGCGTATCGCTCTGTCATCCAGGGGGATCCGCCAGCCTTTGCAGCAGCTCTGCGGACACGCCCCCTGCAGACATATAAATTCATCATAATAAGAGATCCTGCGGACCAGCATCAGCCCAACTGTCCCTCCAGCGCTGCCGCTGCCGCTGCCAGAGCATCCGGGATCCCGGCCGGATTTTTACCGCCTGCCTGCGCCATCTGCGGCTTGCCGCCGCCGCCTCCTCCCACATGGGACGCGATCGCCTTGATCAGATTCCCCGCATGTGCGCCTTTCTTTACCGCCGCGTCCGCTGCCATGGCGATCAGGTTTACTTTCCCGTCTGCGCCGGAAGCCAGCACGATCACGCCGTCTGTTACCTTATCCTTCAGCTTATCACCCAGATCACGCAGACCGTTCATATCTACGCCATCTACTGCTTTTGCCAGGAATTTCACACCCTTCACTTCCTGGATATCCGCATCCACGCTACCCAGTGCGGATCCGGCTGCCTTGCTCTTTAAGGATGCGATCTCGGAATGCAGGCTCTTTACCTCCGCCTGCAGATGCGTGATCCTGTCCGCCAGTTCTGCCGGCTGCGTCTTTAAGAGCGCTGCCGCCTGTTTCAACTGGGTTTCTGCTTCGCGGTAATAGTCAAATACTGCCTGGCCGGTGATTGCTTCGATCCTTCGCACTCCGGCAGCGATACCGGATTCGGAAACGATCTTGAATGCCGAGATCGTCCCCGTAGACGAAACATGCGTGCCGCCGCAGAGTTCCACGGAATAGCCGCCCATATCCACCACGCGAACTTCCGATCCGTACTTTTCGCCAAACAGTGCCATCGCCCCGGTCTTTCTGGCATCGTCTATGCTCATCAGTTTCGTTACCACCGGCAGGTTCTCGGAAATCTTTTCATTTACGATGCGCTCCACCTGCGCCAGTTCCTCCGGCGTCATTGCCTGGAAATGGCTGAAGTCAAAACGGGTACGCTCCGGATCCTGATAAGACCCCTTCTGCTCCACATGACTGCCCAGCACATCACGCAGCGCTTTCTGCAAAAGATGTGTCGCGCTATGGTTCTGGCAGGTACGCATACGGTTCCTCGCGTCCACCTTCAGCGTCACGGTCTCTCCGCTGCGGAACATTCCCCTGGTCACCACGCCGATATGCGCGATCTTGGATCCTGCCACATGCTCGGTCTTTTCCACCACAAAGGCAGCGCCTGCCGTCTCGATCACGCCCTTATCACCGATCTGACCGCCCATGGTGCCGTAAAACGGCGTCTCATCCGTAATGATCGCGCCGCGCATGCCATCTGTCAGCACATCCACGATCGTATCTTCCAGAGTATCCTTTTCCTTTTCTTCCTCTGTATGCAGTTCTGCCAGTGCCATGACCCTGCCTTCGCTCTCCAGCCTGTCATAGCCGATAAATATGGAATTCATTGCTGCATCCAGCTGTTCATAAACCGTCGCTTCCGCTCCCATATAATTGGTTCCCTTGCGTGCCGCCCTGGCTCTTTCCTTCTGCTCCCGCATGGAAGCGTCAAAGCCTTCCTGATCCACACGATACCCTTTCTCTTCCAGGATCTCTGTCGTCAGATCCAGCGGGAAACCATAGGTATCGTACAGTTTAAACGCGTCAGCGCCTTTCAGTACTTTGCTGCCTTCTGCCTGCATGGCCGCCTCAAAATCTTTCAGCACTGCCAGCCCCTGGTCGATCGTGCGCGCAAACTGATTCTCTTCCTGACGCAGATTATTTAAGATAAAGTCCCTCTTTTCTTCCAGTTCCGGATAGCCGTCCTTGCTGCCCTCGATCACGGTCTCTGCCAGTTTTGCCAAAAAGACACCTTCGATCCCAAGCAGCCTGCCATGGCGCGCCGCACGGCGGATGATACGCCGCAGCACATAACCGCGCCCCGCATTGGATGGCGTGATTCCGTCCGAGATCATAAACGTTGCCGAACGGATATGATCCGTGATCAGGCGGATCGACACATCCTTCTTTTCATCCGTCTGATAAGCAACTCCTGCCATCTCACATACTTTATCCCGGATCGCCTTCATGGTATCCACATCAAATACGGAATCCACGTCCTGTACTACCACGGCCAGGCGCTCCAGTCCCATACCGGTATCAATATTTTTCTGTTTCAGTTCGGAATAATTTCCCTTGCCGTCATTGTCAAACTGGGTAAACACATTATTCCAAACCTCCATAAAGCGGTCGCACTCACAGCCCACCTTGCAGTCCGGTTTTCCGCAGCCGTATTTGATGCCCCTGTCATAGTAGATTTCCGAGCACGGACCGCAGGGACCCGCGCCATGCTCCCAGAAGTTATCACACTTACCATTCTCGTCACGGTAAAACTTGGTGATCTTTTCCGCCGGCACACCGATCTCATCCGTCCAGATCTTCAGTGCCTCTTCATCATCATAATAAATGGACGGATACAGGCGGTCTGCCTCCAGACCTACCACCTTCGTCAGAAACTCCCAACTCCAGTGTAATGCCTCGCGTTTAAAATAATCGCCGAAAGAAAAGTTGCCCAGCATCTCAAAAAAGGTCAGATGTCTTGCTGTCTTTCCCACATTCTCGATATCCCCGGTACGCACGCATTTCTGACAGGTGGTCACACGCCTTCTTGGCGGTACCTCCTGCCCGGTAAAATACGGTTTCAGGGGTGCCATGCCAGAATTGATGATCAGCAATGAATTATCGTTATGCGGCACCAGTGAAAAACTTTTCAGCGCCAGATGATCCTTACTCTCAAAAAACTCCAGAAACATTCTCCGTAATTGGTTGACTCCATACTTTTCCATGATCTGTTTCCTCTCTATAAAAATGATCAGTTTATCCGTATTGCGCAAAGTTCTTGTGCGTTCCCTATCTTACCACAAATCGCGGGAATGTAAAACCTTTTTTTCTATAAAGCCTCCGGCGGATGCGCATGGATTTTGTAAGAAATTTGTTGCTTCGCAGCCAAAATCCAGCGCTGCAAACGGGCAAAAGTAAAAATATTTTTGTCGTTTGCTATAACTATAAGCAAAAACGCACTGAAATAAACAAAAACCGTACCAGAAACACCCTGATACGGTTACAAGCTGGAAAAGAGACTTGAACTCTCGACCCCTTCATTACGAGTGAAGTGCTCTACCGACTGAGCTATTCCAGCAACAAAAATCATTATACGAAAAATTTTCCAAAAAAGCAAGCATTTTTTTCAAACCGGCCAAATCTATTTTTATCTCCCTTTCCGGACAAGTGTTCCTCCGGTATTTTCCCGCTAAATACGGAACGCTGTTCCTCCCGGTTCCACAAGATCATTACCATGCCCTGAAAGGAAACGTCAAATTCTTCGTCAGACACACAGATCCGAAAAGGGACTTTATATTCGGGGATTCTTCTCAAAACGCTTTTCCCCACATGGTACTCCTCCTGTAACTGTTCAGACCCCCCTGGGTTCTGACAGTTACCTTCTGCATAGTTACCTCCTCTTTACTTTCTCCTGCCCATTACCCGCAGCAGCCGCAGAAACAGGTTGATGAAATCCAGATACAGTTCAAATGCGCCTGCCAGTGCAACGGTCGCCACATGATCTCCATCCGTATAAACCACATTCTTTTTGATCTTTTGTGCATCATAAGCCGTCAGTCCCACAAATACGGCAATGCAGATCCAGGAGATCACCATCTCCATACCGCTGCTGTGCAGAAACAGCGCATTCACAAGACTGCTTAAGATAATGCCGATCAGCCCCATCATCAGCAGACTGCCGATCGAGGAAAGATCCTTCTGCGTCACCAGGCCATATACCGCCATGATGCCAAATGTTACAGCCGTCACCAGAAATACCGCGACCACCGAAGCACCGGTATAGAGCATCACGACCACGCCAAGCGTTGCCCCCGTCAGATAAGAGTATACCGTAAAGAGGATTGCCGTCAGTACCGCATTGTTTTTGCGGATCGCCGCATTGGATACCAGCACGACCGCCAGTTCTGCTCCAAAAAGCAGATACATCATCGATGGATTGCTGCTGAGCATTTTCAGCAGCAGTTCCCTCGAACTGAAAGCCGCTACCGCCGTCACCACCAGCGCCGCCACCATATACAGAAACGATCTGGCGATCACCTCCTGTGCCATTGCTTCATTTAACTGCCGTGCTACGCCCGAAAGGGTTGTCTGCTCCGCCGCACCGTTCATCATTCCGGCCATGGCACCGTTCATTGCACCATACTGTGCCTCAAAATCCTGGTACGGCTGACCATAGCCCGCCTGCCCCATATTCTGGTACTGCTGACCGTAGCCTGCCTGCCCCATATTCTGATACTGCTGACCATAGCCTGCCTGCCCCATGTTCTGGTACTGCTGCCCGTAGCCTGCCTGTCCCATGTTCTGATACTGCCAGCCGTTTCCCTGCTGATTCCTATTCTGATCCATTCTCATGCCTCCTTTCCGTTTGCGGTATGATACCATGTTCACTGAATTCGCGCTTCGCTTCACTTGCGCTCAATAAATGCTCATATGATACCATGCTGCTTATCCTGATGAATAAAAGCATCCTTTTCATGTGCTACATACCATATGATACATCCTGTGCTTCATTTTTGCGATTATCTTTCAACGCCCCCGCCGCCATCTGCTGCATTTGACGCTCTTTTTTATAACTGATATAATAACAGCCAAAAAACAGCAGCCTGCAGATAAAAAGGATATCCGAAATGAACCGATACTATACCTTAAGAGACGGCCAAAAACTTTGCTATGAAGATGTGGGAAACGGCTCTGAAACCATCGTATTTCTGCACGGCTGGAGCAGTTCCCGGAAAATCTACCGCAAACCGTCAAGATCCCTCTCCGGTCAGGCACGCTGCATCTGTTATGATCAGCGCGGCCACGGAAAAAGCAGACATTCCGGCGGCACGAAAGCGGTCACCATGGAAACCCTGGCTGAAGACCTCCACGATCTTCTGTCCGGACTGCATCTGTATCCGGTAACGCTTGCCGGCTGGTCCATGGGTGCCGGTGTCATCATGAATTATATCAAACGCTATGGCTGCGATGGCATCAGACAGACGATCCTCTGCGATATGCCGCCGAAACAGCTAAATGATGCCACATGGCATCTGGGGCTTTTCCGCGGTGCGTACACAGCCGAAAGGATGGGCGCGGATGCCGGAAAGGATTTCTTCTCACTCTACCTGCAGTTTGCCCAAAATACCATATCCCGTAAAAAACACTATCCCGCGCCGTTATTCCGTCTTGCCGTCAGGCTCAAACTGACACATTATGATGTCAAAGTATTGGCTTCCCTCTCTGATTCCATGAAACAGCAGGACAACCGGGATGTGATCCCGCAGTTCACCTGTCCCGTTACGTATTTTTACGCAGACCCCGGCACCCTTTTCCTTCCGAAACTAAAGGACTGGTACCGGGATCATGTCACTGCCCCGTTCCGGGCGGTTGCTTTTCCCGAAAGTTCCCATCTGCTGATATCGGAATATCCGCAAAAATTCGCGGCGGAAGTCGCCGGAATTATTTCAGGAAATGGATGAACTTCGGCACCATTGCTTTTTCATCATCCGCTTTCAGCCCGTCGATGACCTCCTCTGCCGATACCTCCCCTTCTGTGCGGATATCCGCGTGCAGTGACATCTCATTGATGGCAGTATCATAAGCCATATAACACTCTGCCGAAACGATCTCAGGCAGCGCCAGCAGCTTCTTCTCCATCTCCAGCAGGTCATAATAGATCCGGCCTCTTGCGCCATCCGTCAGTACCTTCCGGCCTGCATCCTCCAGAAAATCCACGCTGCCATCCGGCAGGATCCTTGCTATGCGCCCGGTGTTATATACCATGCCCGGTCCAAACGGATACTGCATCAGTTCCGTATAATGCGTCGGCTCATAATCCATGACGCAGAGATGTCCCCATGCGCCAAACGGCTTCTTTCTGTAATCCTCATCCAGGATATACACCCGTACCGGCTCCTCCTCCCCCATCTCCGGGATCAGTTCCTCCTTTGCCGATGCATTCAGCCTGCCGGCCGGGCAGTAGAAATGCTTCGGATACACTTCATCCGGAAGGTGCTTCTTTAAGCAGCGCACGGAAGTTTCCGTGAGCATGGCGCGCAGGATCTCCTCAAAGCAGTCCAGAAACAGTTCCAGAAGTTTTCCGTCAAAACGGTTTTCCCAGTAACGGAGTTCCGTATAATAGCCCTTGCCGTCATACATCACCTGCAGATGGAATGGCAGGGAATCCAACTGTACATGGATCCTCTCCGTTTCCTTTCCGCCGATCTGGTCCACCTCCAGGATATTCCCCTGGAACTGAAAAAACATCTCACCCTCTCTCGGACAGTTCGTCACGGACTTCATCGTGGTCAGGATCTGCTTTCCGGTCCGCTTGAGCAGTTCCTCTACCGTCTCGTGCGGTATCCTCTCAAAACGGCAGTAATAGGTTTTAAAGATCGAGCAGGCCAGGCGGTTCCAGCGGCTGTCGGTACGGCCGCTGTGGATGGAAGAGCAGAACACATCCTCCTCATCCGAGAAAAGATGGATCAGATAATTAAACGCCGTGATAAAGTAAACATTTTCGGATACACCGTGCTCTTTGCCGAAATAAAGCACTTTCTTCCGCGGCACTCTGGAAAGACGCCTGCGGATCGAGCCATATACCCCTTTGGACAGATCCGCTTCCCCACTGCGTCCCAGGATGCTTCTGGAAAGCCGTGTTCCCTCAAGCAGTGCCGCCGTAGCAGCCACATCCGCCGCGCGCTTTCCGTTTTCGGCCGTAGCGCAATCCTCCAGGATGTATTCGTAGCCTGTGTATGCACCCTCTGCTTCCACGGGTTTTCCCGCGTATGCTCTTTCCAGATCCTCCATCAGGATGTTCATGGTCATACCGTCGCCCATAAAATGTGCCACATCAAAGAAAAGATAAGTATGCGCCTCACCCAGGAATATCCGGATATGCACCAGATCATCATCCGCCCGGAAACGGAAGGGCACGATACTCTTCTGGATGACCGCCTCCGCTTCCGCATCTGCGATCTCTTCCACAGGGATCTTCATTTCCCGCTCATCATTTCTGTAGATCCCCAGATATCCGCTCTCCGTAGGCTTCACGACCGCCTTCAGTGTCGGGTGCGCATCCAGCACCGTATCAACCGCCTTCTTAAGTCTTTCAACGTCCACATCCTTTGCCATCCGGAATGCAAACGGCAGGTTGCCGGTGGTATTCCCCGGGATCACATAGGCAAAGTACATCTGCATCGGTGTCAGCGGGTACACTTCCCGTCTGGACAGGTCGGTCTTTGCAGCCACCTCCCTGTCATTGAAGAGTTGCTCCAATTCCAGCACGGAGGCATGATCCATCAGTTCTGTCAAAGAGAGATTCTGTTTCAGTTCATCCATGATCGCACTGATCAGCATCGTCGAGCCCAGGGAATCCAGCCCCACGTCATACAGATTGTCATCGACCGAGAAATTCTCCGTTCCCAGTTCTCTGGCCGCCAGTTGAAAGAGTATCTTCTGCATCTGCGTCTGCGGCGCTTTCCGGATGCGCTGTTTCTCCTCCGCTCTGGCTTTCTCCGCAAATACCTTGTTTCTCAGCACCTTCCCGGAAGAGGTCTTCGGGAACGGGATATCCCGGAATACCACCTTTGCTATACGTGCGTAAGGCGGCAGTTTTTCGTTATGCTCTGCCACCGACGCTTCGATCAGTGCTGCGATATCCGTGATCCCGTTTTTCTCCGCATATTCAAAGTTAGGGTAGACCTCAACAACGATACGGTCCCCTTCGCCGTATGCCACGATCTCCTCGACCGCCCTGTCGGAATCAAACTGATTCTCGATCAGTTCAGGCGATACATTTTCCCCGTTGGATAAGATGATCAGGTTTTTGATCCGCCCGTTTAAGTACAGAAAACCATCCTCATCCAGATACCCGGTATCGCCGGTCCGCAGATACCCGTCCTCCGTAAACGCTTCTTTGGTCAGTTCCTCGTCATTATAATAGCCCTGCATCACGGACGGACTCTTTACCTGGATCTCGCCGTCCGCGATACGGATCACGGCACCGGTCACCGGCCGCCCCACGGATTCGATCTTTTCAGGGTGCTCATAATCCGGGATCGTGATCTTTGGCGCGCATTCCGACATGCCATAGCCCTGCGCCGCCGTGATGCCCAGATCCATGAGCTGGTGGGACAACTCGCCGGACAGATAGCCTCCGCCGCTTACCAGGCGGTTTAAGCGGTCGCCCATCACTTCCGCACGCAGTGCCGGAAGCGTCTCCTCCGGATGCTGCTGCCTGAGCATCGCCACACGGTTACAGAGCATTTTTGCCATCATCGGAACGATACGCATGACCGTAGGCCGGAACAGTTTCATATAGTAAAGCATCCGTGACAGTTCATTGCACTGGCAGAGCGTGCTCCCGTAACGGAGCACGAGCAATACATCACTGCTGATGCAGAAGATATGATGGATCGGAAGCACGTTCAGGCACACCTCTTTCTGATCGTCCGTACAGAACAGATTATCGATCAGATTGCCGTGAGAGAGCATGACGCCCTTTCCGTGCCCCATCGTTCCGGATGTGAAAATGATCAGCGCGGTATCCTCCGGCTTGATGCGCCAGGCAGGCTTCGTATCACGGTATACCCTGTGGATCATGGGCACATTGCGGGTATTTTTTACTACCTGCAGGAATACGAAACGCTTGATAAACTTACATTTTTTCCGGATCACATCATACTGGGATTTAAAAGAGATATCCACGAACAGGATATCCGCATCTGCTTTTTTGAGATTTTCGATCATTGCAGCCGTGGAAGCCTGCACATCCAGCGGAATGGCGACACCGCCGCCGCAGGGCGCCCCCATCAGCACCGTCAGATATTCATAACTGCATTTCCCGAGCAGCGCCGCATGGGCGGGATGCCCGTATTTTTCACTCTGGTCCCGGATATAGCCGGCGACTGCCAGCGTATCCTGCACAAAGGTACCATAGCCGCGTTCGTAGATCCGGTCATCCATTTCATAACGGTAGAAAATGCTGTTTTCAAATTCATTTCCCACGCGGACGATCAGATCTTTCAGCGTTTTGGTATTGTTATACGTGATCATTGCGAGTCCCCCTTCTTTTAACGAACTGTGATTTTTGAAAATACACGTTCCGATCGTATACGCACGGGCGAAATCAACTGCCGTTTCCGGTTTCCGACCGCGGTATATGATGTAATCAATTTAATCAGTATAACATAAGAACGTTTTTCCCGTCTACATTTCATCCGTAATATTCTGCATCTGCCGCTGCTATTTCATCCAAGCGCCACATCCAAAGCCATCATCACGGTAAATCCTACCGCAAACATGATCACACCGATATTGGAATGTTCTCCTGCCGACATCTCCGGGATCAGTTCCTCCACCACGACATACAGCATGGCCCCCGCCGCAAAACTTAACAGATACGGCATCGCCGGAACGAAAAAGCCTGCTGCCACGATCGTCAATGCCGCGCCGACCGGTTCTACCGCCCCGGACAGCACGCCATCCAAAAAGGCGCCGCCCTTGCTTTTCCCTTTCGCCCGCAGCGGCATGGATATGATCGCCCCCTCCGGAAAATTCTGTATCGCAATACCCAGTGCCAGCGCCAGCGCGCCGCCGGCCGTGATCTCTGCCGAACCGGACAGATACCCGGCATATACCACTCCCACGGCCATCCCTTCCGGAATGTTGTGCAGCGTCACGGCGAGCACCATCATCGTGGTCTTTGCCAGATTGCTGCGCGGACCTTCCGCCTGTTCCGTGTCCATGTGCAGATGCGGGATCACATGATCCAGAAACAGCAGGAACAGGATGCCGATCCAGAAACCGATCGCGGCGGGTGCAAAAGCAAACTTTCCCATCGGCTCGCACGGATCCATCGCCGGGATCAGCAGGCTCCAGATGGAAGCCGCCACCATGACGCCGCTTGCAAAGCCTGTCAATGCGCGCTGCACACCATGTCCCAGTTCTTTTTTCATAAAGAATACGCAGGCCGATCCTGCCGCCGTCCCCAGGAAAGGGAGCGCCAGCCCCTGTACCACTTCAGTATTTATCATCTTGTTTTCTCCGCATGCTTTTTCATGCCATTTACCGTCAGGATACATTGTACCATATCCAGGATCAGAATGATGCCAAACAGCACCGATGCCCCCGGCCGCATCACGCTATGGCAGCGCATCGTGTTCATCATGCAAAGCGGAATGATATTCTGCGGCAGCAGTATCCCTGCTATGCAGACAATAGCGGACGCCAGCGCCAGCCCGTTCTGTACCTGCCACTGCCTTGGCAGAACCAGCCCCAGCAGATGGCATGCTGCAAGCACTGCTGCCAGCAGCGATAATGCGTGCTCCGCATAATGGCACATCATAAAGCCGCCGTCCTCCTTTGGACCGCAGGCTTTCAAAAAGGTCCCAAGCCCCACCAGCAGCACGATGGACAAGAGCAGCGTCATTCCCATCCATACCTTTGTTTTCTGTTTCATCGTTTTCTTACCTCCTCTTCTTTTTGCGGCGCAGCGCTTTATTGTTTCTGGAAAGCAGCTTATCCATATCCAGCCCTGCCGGACACACATCCCTGCACGCCAGCGACTTGCCACAGCCTTCGTAGATCCGTTCTGTATATGTTTTCTTTATGCGCCCTGCCTCTTCCCCGGCCAGCAGCCTGGCTATCGGCGCCATTGCCGCCATTCCGGCAAACGTTCCTTCCGGATAATAATTCGGGCAGATCTCCAGACACAGTCCGCACTGCAGGCAGCGCGCAGCCTCGTACACGGTCTCCTCCCGGTATCCGGTGCCATCACTTCCCTGTTCCTCCGTCTGTTCCTGCGCATACACCTGCATCTCCTGAAGGGTATCTGCCAATATGCTGCGGTCCACCAGCAGATCCTTTACCACCGGGAATTTTTTCAGCGGCTCTACCACTACGACTTCTCCTTTGCAGGATGCCAGGGCGGTATCGCAGGCCAATACGGGCTTTTGGTCCACCACCATGGCACAGGCGCCGCATTTTTTTTGCAGGCAGCTGTGCTCCCATGCCAGATCCGTCCGTGCCGCGATCTGCATCAGTGCCGTTGCCACTGTAGCATTTTCCTGCTCTGTTTCGTAGGGAAAATCCTCAAAATACGCTTTTTCTCCGGGGCCTTTCTGCCGTAGTATCCGTATCGTCTTCTTCATCCCTTGCCGTGCTCCTTCGGCACTTTTCCAAAAAACTGCCTCTGGTTCTGTCTGTACTGTAACTGCTCTGAATCGTTACACTGTTCATTTATATTCCCAGTTTCTCTTTCCATGCTTCCCGAAGAGGCGGCACCTCCGCAAAGCCAATCTCCACCGCCCGGCCGTCATAGCGTGCCGTAGTGATCTTTCTCATCTGCTCCGCCCTGTCCGGAGCATCCGATACATAGTGCGCCCCGCGGGACTCCTTTCTGGCCAGCGCGCTCTGCAGCATCGCTTCTGCCAGCAGCAGCCTTGCTACCGTCAGCCGCTCTGCCGTTTCATACATTGCTTTTTTTGCCAGCACATCCTCGAGCCCTTTGCGCATTCCGGCTTCCGTGCGGTATACGGAAAGACTGTCATACAGCAGTTCCGACAGATCCTCCGTAACCTCTCTTCCATTGTCCGTCACGATCCCGGCCTCCGCGTCCACAGAAAAGTCATCATACAGTTTCCGGTCGGCCAGCACGCTTTTCGCAGCGCATTTCCCGCCATAGACTGCGGCCAGCAGGGAATTTCCACCCAGGCGGTTTGCACCATGGTAAGCACAGGCACATTCCCCTGCGGCATAAAGCCCCTTTATATTGCTCCGATGCCCCTCATCCACACGGATGCCACCCATAAAAAAATGGATCCCCGGCGAAACCGGCACCGGCTGAGTCTTCGGATCCAGCGACAGATAGTGGATCAGTTCCTCCCGCAAGTCGTTTAAGCGTTTTTCCCATATATGATCGGACAAGCCGGTCATATCCAGATATACCTGCCTCCCGCAGACCGTCATCTCCCTTGCCACCACGTCTCTCGGCATCAGATTACCACCGGAGCCATATTTTTCTTCCATAAAATATTTTGGCTTTCCTGCTGCATCTTTATAAAAAAGCCTGCCGCCTTCCCCTCTGGCCGCCTCCGAGACCAGCAGGCGTTTCCCCGGTATCTGCACCGTTGTGGGATGATACTGTATCATCTCCAGATCCGCCATCTCCACGCCTTTGTAAAACAGCAGCGCCGCCGCATTCCCTGTATTGGCCGTCGTTCCCGTAGTCTTTCCCGCAAAAAAGCCATTCAGTCCGCCTCCGGCAAAGATCACAAGCCCCGGCAGTTTTAACAATTCGCCGCGGTAGGTATCATAGACCGATACGCCGCAGCACTGCCCATCCCGCAGCAGCAGATCTTGAAACAGATGATGCGCAAACCGTTCCGTCAGCCCGTCACATTCATACCTGCGCACCGCTTCGATCAATGTGGATGTGATCATTTTCCCTGTACTGCTCTTCACATAGGCGGTGCGCTTCTTTTTCTGGCCGCCGAAATTCCGCTGGATCAGCCTGCCATTCTCCCGTTGAAACGGCACGCCATAACGCTGCAGTTCTTTGATGATCTCCGGCGCTGCCAGGCATAAACCCGCCACCATATTCGGATCTGCCAGGTCGCAGCCACCGCGGCAGGTATCCGCAAAATGTTCCGCCACATGATCGTCCTCCCCCATCACATCCAGGCAGGCATTGATCCCGCCTTCCGCCAGATTGGACTGCGCCCGCTCCGGGGCCTGTGCCGAGATCAGCCGGCAGGGGATCCCCGCCTTTCCCAGTTCCAGCGCCGCAGACAGTCCGGCCAGCCCGGCTCCTATGATATTGATCTTTGTTTCCTGCACTATGGTCATATCTGTCTTTTCCGCCGCGTCCGCTACTGTTGTTCTTCTGTCAGCCTGCCCGCATCCATGCGGTACAGTTGATCCGCGTGCGTCCGGATGTTTTCCTCATGGGTAACGATCAATACGATATGCCCATCCCCCGCATATTCACGCATCAGCCGGAAGAACACTTCCGTGTTTTCATCATCCAGATCGCCTGTCGGTTCATCCGCCAGCAGTACCTCCGGTTTTAGCAGCATGGCCCTGGCAACGGACATGCGCTTCAATTCCCCGCCGGACAGATGCTGCGGCTTTTCACCGGCCAAATGCAAAATCCCCAGCTGCTGCATCAGACGCTCTGCTTCTTTCTCCAGTTCCGCTTCCGCCACCGTGCTTTTTTTTAACATTCCGGGCAGTAAGACATTCTCCCGTATCGTCAGGGAAGAGATCGCACTGCTGCCCTGCGGGATATAGCCGATATGGCTGTTCCGGTACCCGGACAGCACCCGGTCCTCCATCGCATAAAGGTCTGCATCATCATAAAACACCTTCCCCTGCGTAGGGCAGAGGATGCCTGCCAGCATGTTCAGCAGCGTGCTCTTTCCGCTGCCGGATCTGCCGCGTATCCCTGTGATCGTTCCTGCCCGCAAAAGCAGGTCTGCCGGCTGCACGGCCGTATATACATTCGTTCCGTTCCCTTTCCGGATAAAATCCTTCCTGATCCCTTCTGTTCTTAACTCCATTGGTCTCTCCGTCCGTTTTACACAAAACACCCCGGTAACAGTTCAGCTCCCCCGGGTTCTGAACCATTACACGCCCTGTTCCAGAAACAGTTTCTTAATTCTCCGCCCTTAATATCGTACCCGCATCCGTTCCGGCGATCCTGTACGCGGCGATCCCGGAAGACACCGCGCCAAACAGCACCGGCAAAAGGACGGCCGCCACCGCCACCATAAGCAGCCGTCCGGCCTCCGGTAATAAAAACGGCAGTCCGATCGTCTGCTCGATCAGCCCCGCAAACGGCACGACAGCCAGGATCCCCAGCACCACACCCAGGATACTTCCTGCCAGGCTTAAAAGCATCCCTTCCAGCAGCACGATCCCTGCCAGTTCCTTCCTGGATGCGCCCAGCATACGCAGTACCGCAAACTCTTTCTTCCGTTCATTCGCCATCATCAGAAATGCTACTATAAGGATGGCCAGCGACAGCCCCCATAAAAACAGCGCCAGGAGTTTTGCGATCCCTGATATCCCCTGCAAACTCTCCGCGATCCCCGCGATCATATTTCCGGTACGCACTGCGCTCACCTTGCGCACATGCAGGTTGATGTCATTCAGTACTTCCTCCACATCCGCATCCTCTGCCACGTCCACCAGTACGCAGGAAACCACGTTTCCGGCATTTATGCCGCCGTATTCATTCAGTTTTTTATCCAAGGATGACTGGATCAGCGTCCGTATCGTATCCCGTCCGGTAAATACCGCCGTGTCATACTGCGTGCCGGTCTTATCCAGTTTGGCTGCCACATGTACTTCCGTTCCGTAAAAAGTCAAGGTATCCCCGACAAAGGCATTCAGATCATTTCCCACCACAACGTCCAGATACCCCAGTTCCTTACCGTTGCTCTTTTTGATCCATGGAGTGATGGTAAAATCCGTCTCCGGATCGAAACCGATGATCTCTACCGGAATCGAACAACAGCTTGAACTGGCACTGGCAAGATAATACTGGGAAGAACAGCGGCCTACCCCGTCCATAGCAGCGATCTTTTCCGCCACGTCACCATTCATGTAAAAGTATCCGGTATTTCCCTGCAGCACGATGCTTTCCAGCGACGATCTGGTAGACGCCTCATACGGTACCACCATGATATCCGCCCCCAGCCGCTCCTTTAGCGATCCAAACCCTCTTTGCAGGGCAAGCATGATCACCATGCCCGCAAAAGCGCTGAACGCCAGAAATGCCAGCAGAAGCAGCAATGCCCCGCTGCGCAGCGGACGGTTACGTACATTCTTTTTTGCCAATAACATGAACTGTCTCATGATCCCTGTTTACTCCTCCGGTTCGTGGTCCCTGGAAAACTCTTCCGCCGTTTTCAGATACCATTCATCACATTCAAATACATCATCCAAAGTGGGATCCAGATAACGCGCGCCTTCCTCTGTCGTCACCATCAGCCAGGCGTGCCGCTCTGCCTTCCCTTCCACGACCGCCTCTCCCGTGACGATGCGGCAGCCGATCCCCAGTTCTTTTAATAATCGGTAAGTCAGCACCGCATATCCCTGACAGACCGCCTGATGATATCTCAGTGCCGCGTATGCCGTGGTCTTCCCATGGCTTTGCGGACGGTTCTTATGGACACGGTCATAGGAAAGCATTCCCGTGACCAGATCGTGTACCCAGCGGATCCGTACCTCCTGCGATGCCTCCCGCGGGCTCTGCGCCAGCAGCCGCTCCACCTCCGCATCCACATAAGCCTCCTCTTCCCTCGAGGTATAATAAGCCGGGCTTACCTCCATCGTATAGTGCCATGTCAGAAACCGCCGCTGCGCGTTCCCGTGCAGTTCATATCCGCCCAGCTGATAGCGGATATAATCACCGCCGGCCGGATCTTCACTTTCGGACAATGCCTGCCGGAACAGTTCTTCCGTTTGCGTCTGCGCGGCCTCCATATCCTTCGTATACGCCGTGAAATGCAGTACCAGTTTTTCGCTCCGGTTTTTCAGGCCTTTCCGTATGGCTTCCATGACAGCCTCGCGATTGGCAATATATATCCCGTCATACTGCCTGGTCATTTTAAAGACAGGATAAGCGGCCGGCACCATAAGTACAATACAGAGCAAAAGGACGACCGTGACTGCCGGCCTTTTTTTCATACCGCCCGCCACCGCAAAAAGTAAAGCAGAAAAGCGATCCCCGCCAGAAGCAGCAAAACACTCAGCACGATCAGCAGATCTGTCTTAAAATTCTTTTTGTCCTCGATCCCCAGCGCGATCTTTAACGGCCGGATATTTGTCGCCAGATGCACCAGCAGGGACAGCACCATGCAGATCTGCGTCAGCAGTGCCATCCGGTCAAAATGACGCATCAGAAACGCCCCTTCCGCCTGTTTTCCCGAAAGTTGTCGGCTGGATGAGCCGCGGGGTC
>JAFUUX010000158.1 GCA_017471325.1 Lachnospiraceae bacterium
TACGCTCTCTAAGCAGGAACTTGTATGCGCGATTACGACCCAAAACATTCCGGGAGAGAAGGGTTTTGCCCATCGCCGCAGGCGATTTTCATTGGCAAAACCCGTTACTATCACAGCACGAAGGGCTGTGAATAGTAACCAACCGTGGATTTACGCATAAGGAAGAATGTGGTAATATCAGCATATCAGGTGGTTTCCGGTGGGGAACTTTGCAGAACCGGGGGGATTCCGGACAGTTACATAAACAGGAAGGATATAAAACATGGCAACACTATTGATCAAAAACGGACGGGTGGTAAATCCGGCCGGGGAGAGCGGACAACTGGATGTTTTGGTAGAGGATGGCGTGCTCAAAAAGATGGCGCCCCTGATGTTTGATGATGTGGCAGAGCATGTGATCGATGCCGCCGGCTGCGTGGTGGCACCCGGTTTTGTGGATGTGCACGTGCATTTCAGGGATCCCGGGCAGACACATAAGGAGGATATCCTGACCGGCGCGGCAGCAGCGAAGCGGGGCGGGTATACGTCCGTGGTGATGATGGCCAATACGGTGCCGACGATCGATAATGAAGAGACACTGGCGTATGTGCTGGACAAGGGCAGTACGACCGGTATCCATGTATATGCCTGCGCCAATGTGACCAGGGGCATGCAGGGAAAGGAACTGACCGATATGCCGCTGTTAAAGGCGGCGGGCGCAGTGGGCTTTACGGATGACGGCAGGCCGATCATGGATGAAGCGCTGGTGAAAAAAGCCATGGAACAGGCCGCGGCGCTGGGGATGCCGGTGAGTTTTCATGAGGAGGATCCGGCATATATCGAGACACCGGGGTATAATAAAGGGGCGGCGTCAGCGCATTACGGCATCGGCGGGGCGGACCGGCAGGCCGAGATCGTGATGATCCGCAGGGATATCGCTTTGGCGCTTCAGACCGGGGCGGAGATCGACATACAGCATATCAGTTCCAAAGAAGGCGTGGAACTGGTGCGTGAGGGACGGCGGCAGGGGAAGAATATCCACGCGGAGGCGACACCGCATCATTTCGCGCTGACGGAAGAGGCGGCCATACAGCATGGCGCCATGGCAAAGATGAACCCGCCGCTGCGCACGGAGGAGGACCGCCAGGCGATCATCGAGGGCCTGCGGGACGGTACGATCGAGATGATCGCAACGGATCACGCGCCGCATAGCAATGAGGAAAAGGCAAAAGGGCTGACGGCGGCACCCAGCGGCATCATTGGGCTGGAGACGGCGTTGGCGCTGGGCAATATGCATCTGGTGAAGAGCGGGGCATTGTCCATGGAACAGCTGGTGGAGCGCATGAGCACCGGCCCGGCACGGATCTATGGCCTGGAAGCGGGCGTGCTGGCGGAGGGCAAGCGGGCGGATATCGTGATCTTTGATCCGGAGGAAAACTGGACTGCCGGGGAGTATGCGTCAAGATCGGAGAATACCCCGTTTACCGGCATGGAGATGACAGGAAAGGTAAAATATACGATCTGCGATGGCGTGACCGTATACAGGGGATAGAGGGAACACAGGCATTTCGGGAGCAACGATTCAGGAAGACAGGAGGGAGTCGGGGAATGAAGAGAAAAGAAAAGGCGGAGATCCTTTCACAGGAGGAACTGGCGCCGGGCATCTGGTCTTTGTGGTTAAAGAGCAGTATGGCGGCGGAGGCGCGGCCGGGACAGTTTGTGGGCGTGTATCCCAAAGACGGCAGCAGGCTGCTGATGCGCCCCATCAGTATCTGCGATGTGGATGAGGAGAAGACTGCGCTGCGGCTGGTATACCGTGCGGGGGGCAATGGCACGAAGGAGATCTCTTCTTATAAAAAAGGGGAGAAAGTCGATCTGCTGGGCGTGCTGGGGAACGGCTATGATCTTTCCAAAATGCAGGGGCGCAAAGTGATCCTGCTGGGGGGCGGCATCGGTATCCCGCCCATGCTGTATCTGGCAAAGGAACTGGAGTACAGCGGCGTGCACACCAACACCGTTCTGGGCTATGCGAATGCAGATCTGTTTCTGAAGGCGGATTTTGACAAGGTTTCGGATTTTGTGTATGTGGCGACGATGGATGGCAGCGTGGGCACAAAGGGCACGGTAATCGATGCGCTGAATGACGGTTTTATCATGGCGGACATGCTCTGCGCCTGCGGCCCCATGCCTATGCTGCGTGCGGTGAAGCAGTATGCGCAGGAACAGGGGATGCGGGCCTATATCTCGCTGGAGGAACGCATGGCCTGCGGCGTGGGTGCCTGCCTGGGCTGCGTGACAAAGACGAAGGAGCCGGATGAGCACACGCATGTAAATAATACGCGCATCTGCGTGGAAGGTCCGGTATTTGACGCATCGGTTGTGGATATCTGAGGATAAAAGGAGTGGGCAGTATGAATACAAAAGTAAGCATTGCGGGCGTGAAACTGAAAAATCCGGTGATGACAGCCTCGGGCACTTTCGGTTCCGGCATGGAATATGCGGAGATGACGGATTTAAACCGCTTGGGCGCGATCGTGACCAAGGGCGTGGCGGACAAACCCTGGCCGGGCAATCCCACCCCGAGAGTGGCAGAGGTGTATGGCGGCATGCTCAATGCCATCGGACTGCAGAATCCCGGCGTGGATGTGTTTATCGAGCGGGACCTGGCGTTTTTAAAGGACTATGACGTGCCGGTGATCGTCAATGTGTGCGGGCATACCGTAGAGGAGTATTGCGCGGTGGTGGAGCGGCTGAATGATGCGCCGGTGGCGATGTATGAGATCAACGTTTCCTGCCCGAACGTAAAGCAGGGAGCGCTGGCTTTCGGACAGGATGCGAAAGTGCTGGAGGAAACGACAAAGGCGATCAGGGCGGTGGCAAAAAAGCCGGTGATCATGAAACTTTCCCCCAATGTAACCAGCATAAAGGATATGGCTCTGGCAGCGGAAGCGGGCGGCGCGGATGCGGTTTCCCTGATCAATACGCTGATCGGCATGAAGATCGATATCGAGAAACAGACCTTTGTGCTGGCCAATAAGACCGGCGGTTTTTCGGGCCCGGCAGTAAAACCGGTGGCGCTGCGCATGGTCTATGATGTGGCACAGGCGGTACAGATCCCGGTGATCGGTATGGGAGGCATCGCCAGCGGCGAGGATGCCATAGAGTTTCTGCTGGCCGGGGCTACGGCGGTTTCGGTAGGGACGATGAATTTTATCGATCCGCAGACAACGGCAAAGGTGACAGACGGGATCGAGGCGTATATGAAGCGGCATAAGGTATCCGATATCAAAGAACTGATCGGTGCGGTGCACTGACCGGGCGGCACTTGCGCGGAAGGGGTGCTTGTGGTACAATACAGCAGCAAAGAAAAACAGGACAGCAGTGGTCTGTATTCCGGGGGGGCTGTCCGCAGGGAATAAAGGAGGAAAAAATGGACAAGAAAACAACAGGCATCGTTTCTTATCTTACATGGGGAGGCTGGCTGATCGCTTATCTGGCAGGTGACAAGGAAGGCGCAAAATTTCATCTGAACCAGAGCCTTGTGCTGATGATCGCCGGTATTGTGTGGAGTGTGGCGGCAGGTGTTGTCGGCGGAGTGGCCGGTGTGATCCCGGTTCTGGGATCGGTTGTCGGTATCCTGCTGGGGATCGTCGGCGTGGTGGTCAGCATTGCGCTGTTTGTATTCTGGATCCTGGGGCTGGTAGCAGCGATCAAGGAGGAGGAAAAGCCTCTGCCCGTTCTTGGCGGCATCCGGCTTCTGAACTGATCCGGATAAGGGTTACAATTCAGCGGCAAGCCGCTGATCGTAACGGATTGCCGCCATGCATAATTTGCTGCGCAAATGGCGGCAATCCCGCTGTGAAACGTCTCTGGCACGTAGCCACGCAGCAAGTGCGTGGCTCGTGGCTGAATAATAACGATAAGGTTTTATGTGATAAAAAGAAAACGGTTCGGTGTTGACGGCACCGGGCCGTTTCGTTATACTGAAAATATACCGGCCGGCCATGGGAGAGGTACAGAGACGGTGCGTTTTTCGGGCCGGTGAGCGTGCAGGGATGATCTGATGGAACGGGGGTGGGGCATATGGCAGAAAAAAGGTTTGTTGTGACACTTACGCGCACCTGCGGCAGCGGGGCGACTTATATCGGGCAGATGCTGGCAAAGGAGTTTGGCATCGACTTTTATGATAAGAAGATACTGCGCATGGCCAGTGATGACAGCGGCATCAGCGAAGCGCTGTTTGCGCAGGCGGACGAGACCATGAAAAAGAGCCTGCTGTATTCCGTGACGCGGAAGGTATACAATGGGGAGACCATCCCGCCGGAGAGCGCGGATTTTACAAAGAATGACAATCTGTTTGCGTTTCAGGCCAAGGTGCTTAAGGAACTGGCAGAGCGCGAGTCTTTTGTATGCATCGGCCGGGCGGCGGATTATGTGCTGCGGGATTTTCCGAATGTGGTGAGCGTGTTTGTCTACGCGCCGTTAGAGAAGTGCATCCAGACCGAGATGAAGCGTCTGGAAATGAGCCGGAAGGAGGCGGAGAAGCATATCCTGGACATGGATAAGCACCGCCGGATGTATTACAAGCATCATACCGGGCGGGAGTGGGAGAGCCCGTATAATTATGATCTCTGCTTAAATACCGGGAAACTGTCCTATGAACAGTGCGTGGAGGTCATCAAAAATTACCTTCGCATCAAATACGATATTACCGTATGATATCCGGAACGGTCAGGCAGGAGGGAAGCAGATCCCTCCTGCTTGATGTATCGGGCGTGGCTTTTGGCAGGTATTTATCATAATGTCTATAGAAAAAGGAGGCCCAAATCAATAATTTGTGCACATTGAATACAAGAAAAAGTTGCTTTTTGGATAAAATGGTGATACCATATTGTACAGCCTAAATTCAAGACGGAAACAATGGGGTTTCCTGGATTCGCAAGACGGTCTGTATTCCTGTTGCCCTGGGGCATGGGATACGCTTTCAGGGATCCTTGGAAATCTTTTTTTGAAGTCGGAAGGGCGTATCGTGAGAAAAGGGAGGAGAAACTATGAAAAAGAGAGCAGTGAGCGCAGTGCTTGCGGCAGTGCTGTCCATGTCCATGATGGCAGGCTGCAGCGATGCAACAGCAACAGGAAGTACAGGCGATGGTGTGACAGCCGGCAGTACCGATAGCGGCGCGGCAGGCAGCACGGACAATGGCGCGGCAGCGGGCAGCGCGGACAATGGTGCTGCAGCAGGAGAGGGCGGTGCGCTGACCGGTACATTGAATCTGGGTATGATCGGCCCGCTGACAGGCGGTGCGGCCATTTACGGCAATGCAGTAAAGAACGGCGTGCAGATCGCGGTAGACGAGATCAACGCGATCAGTCCGGATTTCCAGATCGCATACAATCCGCAGGATGATGAGCACGATGCGGAAAAATCCGTCAATGCATACAACAACTTAAAAGACTGGAATGTACAGGTGATCGCAGGTACCGTTACGACAAACCCGTGCATCGCGGTCAGCGCAGAGGCTTATGCAGACAGAGTGTTCATGCTGACACCGTCCGCATCTTCACCGGATGTTGTGGCAGGCAAGGACAATGTGTTCCAGCTCTGCTTCTCGGATCCGAACCAGGGTTCCGCATCCGCGCAGTATATTTCCGATAATGCAATGGCAACCAAGGTAGCGATCATTTACAATAACTCTGATGCATATTCCACAGGCATCTATCAGACTTTCAATACCAAAGCGGCAGAGTTGGGGCTGGAAGTGGTTTCCACCACAACCTTTACGGATGATACCGCAAACGATTTCTCTGTACAGCTGGCGGATGCAAAGGACAAAGGCGCGGATCTGGTATTTTTGCCGATCTACTATCAGCCGGCTTCCCTGATCCTGCAGCAGGCAAAGGGCATGGGCTATGAGCCTACGTTCTTTGGTGTGGACGGCATGGACGGTATCCTGACCATGGATGGCTTTGATGCATCTCTGGCAGAAGGCGTGATCCTGCTGACACCGTTCTCCGCAGATGCGACAGACGAACTGACCAAGAGTTTTGTATCCAAATACAACACGAACTATGGTGAGACACCGAACCAGTTTGCGGCTGACGGTTATGACTGCCCTTATGCGATCTACCGTGCGCTGCAGTATTACGCAAATGCAAACGGCGGCCTGGATGTGACGGGCAAGAGCGCAGAAGAGATCTGCACGATCCTGATCGGCGTATTTACGGATCCGGGCTTTTCCAGCGATGGCGTGACCGGCAGCGGTATGGTATGGACCGCAAACGGTGAAGTCAACAAGGCACCGAAAGCTATGGTGATCCAAAACGGCGTTTACGTAGGTCTGTAAAAGCGTATACGGAACAAACAGCCCGGGCAGCGCAGAAAGGGGGAGTGTGCTGCCGCGGGTATCTGTATAAAATGAAGAAGCAGTAAAGTGTGTTTATTATGGAGAGATATTTATGCTGGCCAATTTGATCAACGGGATCAGTTTAGGAAGTGTATATGCGATCATCGCACTGGGGTATACCATGGTATATGGTATTGCGAAGATGCTTAACTTTGCGCATGGTGATGTGATCATGGTGGGCGGATATGTTGCCTTTTGTTCCATCACGTATCTGGGGTGGCCGCCGGTGCTGGCGGTATTGGCCTCTGTTGTTGTCTGTACCATGCTGGGCATCCTTATAGAAGGTTTGGCGTATAAGCCGCTTCGCAATGCCACAAGCCTTGCCGTTCTGATCACGGCGATCGGCGTTTCTTATTTCCTGCAGAATGCAGCACTTCTGATCTGGACTTCCAATACAAAAGTATTTCCGAATATTTTTGCAAATCTGCCGTCCTTAAAACTCGGCGGCACGCAGGTCGCGCCCGTGACACTGATCACCGTATTTGCAAATATCGTGATCATGATCGTCCTGACCTTATTTACGACCAAAACCAAAATGGGCAAGGCGATGCGTGCGGTATCGGAAGATAAAGGCGCGGCAACCCTGATGGGGATCAATGTCAACCGGACGATCTCGGTGACCTTTGCCATCGGCTCCGGTCTGGCGGCGATCGCAGGCGTACTGCTCTGCACGGCTTATCCCACGCTGATGCCTACCACCGGCGCAATGCCCGGTATCAAAGCATTTACGGCGGCGGTGTTTGGCGGTATCGGCTCGATTCCCGGCGCGATGCTGGGAGGCATACTGCTGGGCGTGATCGAGATTTTTGGCAAAGCATATATTTCCACCCAGCTTTCCGACGCCATCGTGTTTGCGGTACTCATCATCGTGCTGCTGGTGAAGCCGACAGGCCTGCTGGGGCATAAAGTGAATGAAAAAGTATAAGGGGAGGGGCGAAAGATGGATAAGATCAGGAATCTGAAAAAATCAACAAAAGCCGCTTTCCTGAATTACGGGATCGTGCTCTTGTTCTTTATCGTGGTGCAGATATTGGCGAACGGCGGTCATCTGACCAACAGTTTCAAGGGACAGCTGATCCCGATCGTTTCCTATGTGATCATGGCACTGGCGCTGAATCTGGTGGTAGGCATTTCCGGGGAGTTAAGCCTGGGGCACGCCGGCTTTATGTCGGTAGGCGCTTTTTCCGGCGTGATCGCATCCATGACTATGGCAGGCAGTGTGGGAAACGGCGGTCTGCGGCTGCTGATCGCCATCGTGATCGGCGCATTGCTGGCGGGGCTCGCGGGCGTGATCATCGGTATTCCGGTGCTGCGCTTAAACGGCGATTATCTGGCGATCGTGACACTGGCATTTGGCGAGATCATCAAAAATGTGATGAACTGTCTGTATGTCGGCGTGGACGGTGCAGGCCTGCATATGTCCTTTAAGGATACCGCTTCCTTAAATATGGCAGCGGACGGCAAGGTACTGATCAACGGGCCGATGGGGGCAACCGGCGTGACAAAGCTCTCTACCTTTACCGGCGGCATCCTTCTGCTGCTCGTGGTGCTCATCGTGATCCAGAATCTGGTAAACAGCCGTACCGGCCGGGCGATCATGGCGATCCGCGATAACCGTATTGCAGCCGAGGCGTCCGGTGTACCGATAACAAAGCACAAACTGATCGCCTTTGTGACATCCGCGGCGATCGCGGGGGCGGCGGGTGCCCTGTACGCGCTGAACTATTCCACGATCGCGCCGAAGAAATTTGATTTCAACACCTCTATCCTGATCCTGGTATTTGTGGTACTGGGCGGGATCGGTAATATGACGGGTTCCATTATCGCGGCGGCGCTGCTCACGGTTTTGCCGGAATTGCTGCGCAAGTTTGCGGATTACCGTATGCTCATTTATGCCATCGTGCTGATCCTGGTCATGATCGCGACCAACAATGAGAAGGTGCGTGTTTTCATGCGCGGCCTGGGGAAAAAGGGCAAAGATGCTGAAGTAAAGGAGGAAGCGGCCAATGAGTGAGAATGCGCTGACACCGGTTTTGGAAACTTCGCATCTGGGGATCGATTTTGGCGGTCTCACGGCAGTGGATGAGTTTAATATCCGCATCGCGCCCACCGAGATCAAAGGACTGATCGGCCCCAACGGCGCAGGCAAGACGACGATCTTTAACCTGCTCACGAAGGTATACCGGCCGAGCCGCGGCGTGATCCTGCTGGATGGAAAGGATACCCGCAGCATGTCGCCGGTACAGGTGAACCATGCGGGCATCGCCAGGACATTTCAGAACATCCGTCTGTTTGACAAACTGACGGTGGAGGAAAATGTCAAGATCGGTCTGCATGCGCACATTTCCTACGGCATGTTTTCCGGGATTTTCCGGCTGCCGGGATATTGGAAAGAAGAAAAGCGTGCGCATGAAAAGGCGTTGGAACTGCTGGACATCTTTGGGATGGCGGATCAGGCGGATGTGCGCGCGGACAGCCTGCCCTACGGTGCGCAGCGGCGCCTGGAGATCGTGCGTGCCCTGGCCACGGAGCCGAAACTGCTGCTGCTGGATGAACCCGCAGCAGGCATGAATCCGTCCGAAACGGCAGAACTGATGAACAATATCCGCAAGATCAGGGATGAGTTCCAGATTGCTGTCATGCTGATCGAGCACGATATGAACCTGGTCATGGGCATCTGCGAGAATATCGTTGTGGTGAACTTTGGAAAGATCATCGCAGAGGGAACACCCAAGCAGATCCAGAAGAATGAGAAGGTGATCGAGGCGTATCTCGGCAGCGGAAAGGAGTCTTGAGCATGGCAGAGATATTGAAGGTAGAAGATCTGCATGTCAGCTACGGGAACATTCGTGCCGTTAAGGGGATCAGTTTTGAGGTGCACGAAGGAGAGATCGTGACGCTGATCGGGGCGAACGGAGCGGGGAAATCCACCACACTGAATACGATCGGGGGATTGCTCAAACCGCGCAGCGGGCGCATTTCCTTTGAGGGAAAAGACCTGCACGGTCTGTCTGCGCACAAGGTAGTGGCAGAAGGGATGGCGCTTTGCCCGGAAGGGCGCCGGGTATTCCAGCAGATGACGGTATTGGAAAACCTGGAGATGGGCGCATATACCAGGAGCAAGGCGGAAGCAGATGAAACGCTGGAGAGGGTTTATGGCCTGTTTCCGAGGCTGAAAGAGCGCTACCGGCAGGTGGCGGGCACTTTATCCGGCGGAGAGCAGCAGATGCTGGCGATGGGGCGGGCGCTGATGTCACGGCCCAGGCTGATGATGCTGGATGAGCCGTCCATGGGACTGGCGCCGATCCTGGTGCAGCAGATCTTTGATATCATCGTGGACATGAACAGGCAGGGTACCACGATCCTTTTGGTAGAGCAGAATGCGCAGATGGCGCTTTCGGTGGCAAACAGGGCTTATGTTCTGGAAACGGGAAAGATCAATCTTTCGATGCAGGGCGATGCCGAAGATCTGCTGCGGAGTGAAGCAGTACGCAAGGCTTATTTAGGCGGTTAAAAACATAACATGGAGTAAGAAAGGGGAATAAATATGGCAAAGAGAACAGACATTCACAAAGTATTGATCATCGGTTCCGGACCGATCATCATCGGACAGGCGTGCGAGTTTGACTATTCCGGCACGCAGGCATGTAAAGCATTGCGCCAGTTGGGGTATGAGATCGTGCTGGTCAATTCCAATCCGGCCACCATCATGACGGATCCGGAGATGGCTGATGTGACTTACATCGAGCCGCTGAATGCAGACCGTCTGGAACAGATCATTGAAAAAGAGCGTCCGGATGCATTGCTGCCGAACCTGGGCGGACAGTCCGGCTTAAACCTTTGTGCGGAACTGAACAAAAAAGGTGTATTGGATAAGTATAATGTAAAGGTCATCGGTGTACAGGTGGATGCGATCGAGCGCGGCGAGGACCGTGTGGAATTTAAGCAGACGATGGAGAGCCTGGGCATCGGCATGGCACGCAGCGAGGTTTCCTACAGTGTGGATGAGGCGCTGAAGATCGCAGATGATCTGGGATACCCGGTGGTGCTGCGTCCGGCCTATACCATGGGCGGTACCGGCGGCGGTCTGGTATACAACAAGGAAGAGTTAAAGACAGTGTGCGCACGAGGTCTGCAGGCATC
Organism: Lachnospiraceae bacterium; assembly: GCA_017471325.1. GTDB lineage: Bacteria > Bacillota > Clostridia > Lachnospirales > Lachnospiraceae > NK4A136. The sequence goes on from JAFUUX010000158.1 coordinate 10,527, forward strand.
ACCGGTAGGACAGGTGCTGGTGGAAGAGTGCGTGGCAGGCTGGGAAGAACTGGAACTGGAAGTGGTACGTGATAAAGACGGCAAGATGATCACGGTCTGCTTTATCGAGAATGTTGATCCGATGGGCGTGCATACAGGCGATTCCTTCTGCACGGCACCGATGCTGACCATTTCGGAAGATCTGCAGAAGCGTCTGCAGGAGCAGGCATACAAGATCGTAGACAGGATCCAGGTGATCGGCGGTACGAATGTGCAGTTTGCGCACGATCCCGAGACCGACCGTATCATCGTGATCGAGATCAATCCGCGTACATCCAGGTCTTCTGCACTGGCTTCCAAAGCGACCGGCTTCCCGATCGCATTGGTATCCGCAATGCTGGCTTCCGGGCTGACTCTTTCCGAGATCCCCTGCGGCAAGTATGGCACCCTGGACAAATATGTACCGGGCGGTGACTATGTGGTGGTGAAGTTTGCGCGCTGGGCCTTTGAGAAATTTAAGGGTGTGGAGGACAAGCTGGGCACACAGATGCGTGCGGTAGGCGAAGTCATGAGCATCGGCAAGAATTATAAAGAGGCATTCCAGAAGGCAGTCCGTTCCCTGGAAAAAGGACGCTACGGTCTGGGACATGTGAAGAATTTTAATGAACTGAGCAAAGAGGAACTGCTGCAGAAACTGATCACGCCAAACAGCGAGCGCCATTTTGAAATGTATGAGGCACTGCGCAAGGGCGCGACCGTAGATGAGATCCACGAGATCACCAAAGTAAAGAAGTACTTTATCGAGCAGATGAAGGAACTGGTGGATGAGGAAGAGGCGCTGGTCGCAGATTACCGGGGCAGGATCGCAGCAGACGGTACCGTGGATGCACAGTGGGATGCGGCGCTTACCCAGGCAAAGAAAGACGGCTTTTCAGACCTGTATCTGGCACAGATCCTGGATACCACGGAGGTTGCGATCCGCAGCCGCCGTACCGCTCTGAATGTGGTAGAGCACTGGGATAAAGTGCATGTATCCGGTACGGAGGAGAGCTGCTATTATTACTCTTCCTACAATCTGGAGCAGGATATCGCGGAAGCAAGCGACCGCCGGAAGATCATGATCCTGGGCGGCGGCCCGAACCGTATCGGCCAGGGCATCGAGTTTGACTATTGCTGTGTGCATGCGGCACAGTCCCTGAAGAAACTGGGCTTTGAGACCATCATCGTCAACTGCAACCCGGAGACGGTATCCACGGATTACGATACTTCCGATAAACTGTATTTCGAGCCGCTTACACTGGAAGATGTGCTGAGCATTTATCATAAAGAGAAACCGGTGGGCGTGATCGCGCAGTTTGGCGGGCAGACACCGTTAAACCTGGCGGCAGATCTGAAGAAGAACGGCGTGAATATTTTAGGCACCAGCCCTGAGGTGATCGATCTGGCGGAGGATCGTGACCAGTTCCGTGAGATGATGGATAAACTGGGCATCCCGATGCCGGAGAGCGGCATGGCCACTACCGTTGATGAGGCGAAAGAAATCGCGGCACGCATCGGTTATCCGGTGATGGTGCGTCCGTCCTACGTGCTGGGCGGCCGCGGTATGGAAGTGGTTTATGATGAAGAGAGTATTACGGAATATATGAAGGCGGCGGTAGGCGTGACGCCGGATCGTCCGATCCTGATCGACCGTTTCCTGCACCATGCACTGGAGTGTGAGGCAGATGCGATCAGCGATGGTACGCATGCCTTCGTACCGGCGGTAATGGAGCATATCGAACTGGCGGGGATCCATTCCGGCGATTCGGCCTGCATAATCCCGTCCAAACATATCCCGGCGGAAAATCTGGAGACGATCAAGGAATACACCAGAAAGATCGCAGAGGAAATGCATGTGGTAGGTTTGATGAACATGCAGTATGCGATCGAGGACGGAAAGGTATTTGTGCTGGAAGCAAATCCACGCGCATCCCGTACCGTTCCCCTGGTTTCCAAGGTGTGCGGCATCCGCATGGTGCCGCTGGCAACGGATATCATCACCGGCAGCCTGACAGGCCGTCCGTCACCGGTACCGGAACTGAAAGAAAAGGAGATCCCGTATTACGGCGTGAAAGAAGCAGTCTTCCCGTTTAATATGTTCCAGGAGGTAGATCCGATCCTTGGGCCGGAGATGCGTTCCACAGGTGAGGTGCTGGGCATGTCCAGATCCCTTGCAGGCGCATTCTACAAAGCAGAAGAAGCAGCCAGCGCAGGACTTCCGCTGGAGGGAACGGTGCTGATCTCTGTAAACCGTAAGGATAAGCCGGAGGTACCGGGTGTGGCAAAGGCATTCCATGAGGCGGGCTTCAGCATCATGGCTACCGGCACGACTTATGAACTGATCAAGGAAAACGGCATCCCGGTGGAAAAGGTGAACAAACTGTATGAAGGACGTCCGAATATCCTGGATCTGATGACCAACGGAAAGATCCAGCTGATCGTGAACACGCCGGTAGGCAAGGACAGCATTCATGATGACAGTTACCTGCGGAAAGCAGCGATCAAGGCGCGCATTCCGTATATCACGACCATCGCGGCAGCAGCGGCAGCGGCAGACGGCATCCGTCACGTAAAGACACACGGCCGCAGCGAAGTAAAGTCCATCCAGGAGTGGCATAGATCAATTTCTTGATGAGAACGAGCGAAGCGAAGTTTGAATCTAGAAATTGACTATACAGAGGATAGATCAATTTCTTGATGAGAACGAGCGAAGCGAAGTTCAAATCTGGAAATTGACTATACAGAGGATAGATCAATTTCTTGATGAGAAGTATATTTATGTAAAGGGAGGAAGAAGATTATGAAAAAGAAGTTTCTGGCAATGTGCATGGCTGCGGTCATGACAGTAGGCGCGCTGACTGCCTGCGGCGGACAGGCCGCGGCACCGGAGCAGGGTGCGGCAGCAGGCACAGATCAGCAGGCAAGCAAACTGACGGCAAGGGTGCTCGACATCGACCTGACCACAGAGGAGTATGCGTTCGGCGTGGACAAGGATCAGCCGGAACTGCTGGAGAAGACCAATGCGTATATCGCACAGATCATGCAGGACGGTACTTTTGACGAGATCTGCAACAAGTATTTTGGTGACGGCACTCCGACACCGGTGGTTTCCGCAAAGGAGGATGCAAGCAAGGATCAGTTGCTGGTAGCGACCAATGCAGCATTTGCACCGTTTGAGTACATGGAAGGTGAGAATTACCTGGGCATTGATATGGAGATCGCCGCAGGCCTGGCAGAGTATCTGGGCAAGGAACTGGTGATCCAGAACATGGACTTTGATGCGGTATGCCTTTCCATCGGCCAGCACAAGAGTGATATCGGCATGTCCGGCCTGACCATCAAAGATGAGCGCAGGGAGTATGTGGCCTTTACGGATCCCTATTATGAGGCTTCCCAGAAACTGGTGGTGCGTTCCGACAATACGGAATTTGATGCCTGCAATGATAAAGATAGCATCATCCAGATCCTGGCGGCAAAAGACGCGACTTCCAAGGTGGGTGTACAGAATGGCACCACAGGCCAGCTTTTTTGTGAGGGTGATGAGGAATGGGGCTTTTCAGGCTTTGCAATGACCTGTACCGGTTATAAGAACGGCTCTCTCGCAGTACAGGATCTGTTAAACGGCAATCTGGACTATGTGGTCATCGATTCCGCGCCTGCAAAATTTATTACAGAGTCGATCAACGCATTACAGTAAAGCAGCAAACCAGGTAAGACAGGGGGAGGGTTACCTTTGTCTTACCTGGTTTGTATCATTCAGAACCCAAAGGGCTCTGAACGTTACGCATTTCCGCCGATAAGCATAGAAGTTGTTGTTGCGGCTTGCTGCTTACAACAACTCTATACAGAGTAAGAACCGGTATCGCGGGTAGTTTCTGGATAGATATCTGAAATTTCTTTTATACCTGCGCGAAAATAAATGGAATCTTAATTGTTACACCGCGCGGTATATGCGGAAGTTCTAAATATCCAAAGTACGGAGATCAAGAACTTCCAGTATGCAATCTCTGAATAAAGGATAAGAGGACATGGACGGTTTTGGGCGTAAAGTAGAACGATTTTTACAATTTTTTGCAGAGTACGGCGGTTACCGCAAAGTGCTGGAAGGCTTGCAGAATACCTTGACGATCGCGGTACTGGGCCTGATCATCGGCATATTGATCGGTACAGTGATCGCTGCAGTGCGGGTGGTGCCGAAATACAAAATGCTGCCCCGTATTCTGAATGCGGTCTGCACTTTTTATGTGGGCCTGTTCCGCGGTACGCCGATGGTCGTGCAGCTTTTGATCTTTTATTATGTATTATTGCCGATCCTGGGAATGAATATGACCGGTGTGCAGGTTTCCATCTGGGTATTTGGCCTGAACAGCGGTGCTTATATTTCCGAGATCATGCGCAGCGGTATCCAGTCGGTGGATCCCGGGCAGATGGAGGCCGGCAGGGCATTGGGCTTGAGTTTTTCGACCACGATGCTGCAGATCGTGATCCCGCAGGCAGTCAAGAATATCCTTCCCACGCTGGGCAATGAGTTTATCGCCCTGATCAAAGAGACTTCTGTCGTCAGTTTTGTCGGCGCGACGGATCTGTACGTGGCATTCAGTTATATCGGCAGCAACAGTTATGAGTTTATGGTGCCCTATCTGGTGATGGCTATGATCTATATCGTACTGGTAGTGGCGATCACGCTGCTGATCAAAGTGATGGAAAAGCAGCTGGGCAAGAGTGACAGAAGAAAATAAAACGTAACTATTCAGAAGGTACCGCGATACCAGTTCTTGCTTATCGAACGAAGTGAGATTAGCAAGACTGTATACAGAGTAGGGCTCCCGAAGCGTAGCGTAGGATGCCCGAGTTTTACGGCATTTCCACCATCGAGCGAAGCGAGATTATGCATGGTGGAAATGCGTAACTGTCAGAACCCGGGGGGTCTGAACAGTTACAATAAAACGAGTATAATCATGCATTTCAGTAAGGGAGACCGGTATGTCAAAACAGGCGGAAGAGAATAAAGAAGTGATCATAGATGTCAAAGGCCTGAAAAAGTCTTTTGATCAGAAGGAAGTGCTGAATGGCATCGATGTGACGATCTGTAAAGGGGATATCGTATGTGTGATCGGGCCTTCCGGCTCGGGGAAAAGTACCTTTCTGCGCTGCTTAAACTGCATGGAGGATCCAACCGGCGGTCAGATCTTTTTTGACGGTGTGGATATTGCGGATATGAGCGTGGATATCAATATCCATCGTCAGCATATGGGCATGGTGTTCCAGCATTTCAATCTGTTCAATAATAAGACCGTGCTGCAGAATATCATGCTGGCACCGGTGCATACCAGGACGGCAGCATTGAAAAAGAACAAAGCGGCTTCCGGCTATACTTCTGCCGCGCAGATCAAGGCGCAGGCCAAAGAGGAAGCGATGGCGTTATTAAAGCGCATCGGCCTGGAGGATAAGGCAGATGTCTATCCGTCCACGCTTTCCGGCGGGCAGAAGCAGCGTGTCGCGATCGTGCGATCCCTGGCGATGAAGCCGGATGTGATCCTGTTTGATGAGCCTACCAGCGCGCTCGACCCCGAGATGGTAGGCGAGGTGCTGGATCTGATGCGGGAAGTGGCACGGGAAGGCATGACCATGATCATCGTTACACATGAGATGGGATTTGCAAGAGAGGTGGCAAACCGCGTTTTGTTTATCGACGGGGGCAGGATACTGGAAAGCGGTGCGCCGGAGACATTTTTTGCCGCGCCGAAAAATCCCCGCCTGAAGGAATTTTTGTCAAAAGTGCTGTAACGGATACCGGCCTGATGCGCGGGAACGGTATCACAGGATGAGGATGTAGGAGATGCGATTTCTTAGGAAGATCCCACGGTGGCTTTTGCCGTGGATCTGCAGAACAACCAGCCTGGACAGAATACCGCATTTTCTGTACATGGAAAAGGGCGGGCAGAGAACGGCAGGGCAAAACCCTCTCGTACAAAAGATCCGTATGTATTACCGGAAATGGCTGCTGGTGCTGTTGGCAGCGGCCTTTTATCTATCCGTGCTCTTCCTTGCAGATCAGTTGCCGGCGCCAAAGAGGGACAGGGCGGTATCCAAAGAAGTGCCTGCGGCAGTACCCGCAAAACGCGGCATGAACAAACAGGTGGTACTCGGCATCCTTTCCGCGCTGGTGCTGAGTGCATTGCTGGGCGCGGGGGTATGGTATGCAGTGCGGCACAATGGCGGAAAAAGCGCAAAGCAGAGCGTGATCGAGGAAGCAGATGAAGTATATACAGACAGCGGCACGTGGAAGGCTGATACTTCCGGTGAGGGAGACGGCGCAGTCGCATCCCTTTCGGAAGACAGCGCGTCGGAAAATGCGGTATCGGACAACAGTATCTCTGAAGACAGCCTGACAGAGGAAGAAACGGTTTCTGCGGACAGCGTATCGGAGGATTCGGCTTCTGAAAATGCAGTGTCCGAAAACGGAGCGGAGGAGACGGTATCTGAAAACCAGGCACCGCAGATGGTCCTGCCGGAACGGGCGGCGGTTGCGGGGGATGTGCTCTTTGTCGGGGATTCCCGTTTTGTGCAGATGTGGATGCAGATGGGATCGGGCGATCTGTATATTGCAAAAGTCGGCACGGGATATGAATGGTTTAGGGATGAGGCGGTTCCTGAAATCGACAGGACCGTTACGCCGGGAATAAAGATCGTGATCAACATGGGCGTGAATGACCTTGGAAATGTGGGGCGGTACGTGCTTCTGGTCAATGAATGCGCGGAGCGCTGGATCGCGGCAGGGGCAGAAGTATATTATCTGTCTGTCAATCCGGTGGTAGACGGGAGTACCTACGCGACCAATGAAATGATCGCAGCCTTTAATCTGACCATGCAGCAGTCTCTGGACAGCAGGGTGCATTGGATCGATGCTTTTTCAACGTTGATGGAAAGCGGGATCGAGACGAATGACGGCATCCATTATCTGGAAAACACGATACGGTGGATCTATGATCACTGTATCGTATCGGTTTCATAGAAGTGTATAAAAACCCCTTCGGGAAGCTGGAAGCGTCATAAGACAGTAATGTTTAAGAATTCAAGAATGGGAAGTAAGAATCCTACGACTTACCGAAAAACAATATGCCAATATTACTTATTTGACCGGCTGTCCGGGTGAACAAGAAAAAACCGTTGGTACGAACTGTCACATCATGCTATAATGAATCCATGAACATGATGCTGTGGTATCAAACTGATCAATATCTTGAAGAAGGTTGTATTTTTCAACTCCAAAAGTTTTAGGCATATAATCACATCATTTCTATTGGGTACAAAAATCCAAAATAAGTTTAAGCAATTCGCCGGAAATAATCAATGGTGGCAAAGGAAAATATTTGAAAATTCAGGTAAGAAATAGAGTTTTGTCCGGTATTTGATAGCAAATAGTATATTGAAAACTCTCTTGACAAGATCCATATTCGGAGTTATACTGACCTCACAACAAAGAAATCTTTTGTGATGGCATTACTTCATAGATTTGAAGTCGTGCATGATGCATCGGGATGGAATTGTGCTGAATATGATATTGGTTAAGGCATCTCTATATCTATGATGGCTTAATTTATGTATATTATGGCGATTACCCTTCTGATGGATCAGGAGGGTTTTTTTGTTGCAACTATTAACTTTCATCACAAGGAGGAATTAAAAAATGATGAACGAAAAGTATGCAACAGCAGTGTCCTTAAAGGGCAAAGGTCAAGCCAATGCACAGGTTGGCACAACGGAGAGTGGCAAGTCCACTTTTGATGAGGCTCTTGCGAAGAGCGAAGAAGTTCAAATGATGCTCGAGGCGAGAGAAGCACACGGAAAAGGTAGTACCAATGAAACAGAGATGATTATCACCGATTGTAAGGAAGTGCCGGAGGATGAGTTGCAGATTCTTGGCAAAATTGGTCACATAGCTCAGGTTGATTGCAACGATGATAATAACTTTCTCGGATCCATTCTTTATTCTGGGATAAAGGATTATGCAAGAAAATCGGATATGGATGCCTATAGAGATAAGATAAGAAAAGCATTCGAAAATTCCATTCTTCATCCGGCGAACGAGTCTTTGCAGTACAAATTGAAGGATATTACGGAGGATGATAAGCAGGAGATGCTTGAAATCTTCTATAGTATTCCAGTAGAAGGACTTATGGTAGTTCATGAAGAGGTTCAGGCGCGCAATCCGAGAAAAGGACAGAAGGGTTTTCATATCTTTGTGGATGTGTTCTCTGAGAAGGATGCCTTTTCTGATGCAATCAAAAAATTCTGGGAGAAGGCACTTGCGATAATCAACAAAGAGGCGGATGAACTCAAAGAAGAGGTTGTGAGTGAGGGCGGTATAGTAAATACCGATGCTGATGGCAACAGTGAGTTCTTCATGGCATTTCACCTTGAGGACAGAGATAAGAAGGTATTTAGCCTTCTGCTCAAGAGTGAGGATGCTTCAAAAGAGTACTTGCTTTCAGATCTCTCGCTGATATATAGAGGTGCCGACGAACTGTTTGAACAGGATACAGACGAACTTCTTGTGATATCTGAACACAATGGGGTTAAGGTCAGATGCATAAGGCTCATTGACACGCAAGGATTATTTCATGCTACGGGGGTATCTGTTACAGATGAGGCAGAACGCATTGTTGATATTATGTCGAGATATCATGCTTCTACCCTTATACTTACGATTAATTCTATGGTTTCTGATACTGTTAAAGACGGATATGAGGCAATTAGAAATATGCTTCAGGAGGCAAATCGTGATATAAAGGTCATTATCCTATTTACGCATTGGGATCAGTATCTTAAAGATAAGGGGCAGATAGCAGAGGAGACTCCTAGAAGTAAGTTTGGAAAAAGGTCGGAAATCAATTGGAGTGCTTCGTTTGAGGCCGCAAAGTCTGAGCAGGAAACGTATGAGAGTCAGCTCAGAGAGGCAATAGACTTTAACACGTTCAAGAGAAAACCGAGTATTATTGGTACACACTACGCAGCCGTATTACAGGATTCTGCGAGCAAGATGGAAACTATACTTGAGGATAAGGGTTATACATATCCGGATGCTGTTATAGGCATAGTTGCCGATATAATTGCAGAATTGCGTAAGAACGGAAAGAAAGTTCGCATCTCAGACGGAGTGGTTGAAACTGCATCGTTTACCTACAATGCAACCGAAAAGAAGGATATCGGACAACTCTATAACAATCTTGTTATCGATTGTATGGGCGTTAAGCGTCTGTATGCCGCTACCGTAAGGGCATGTAATAGAAAGTGGCTTGTTATGGGGGATCTGCATAAATCCTATGTTGTTGAGAATGATTGGGGATTCGAAAACATCGAGACAAAGTTTGTTCAGGGTATAAGAAACCTCGTTATGCTATATAAGGATAAGATTGTAGTTGATGCAGATAAGTATGTTATATCGCCAGAAGACACGGAACCTTTTATGCAAGGATTACGGGATTATCTTGCATCGAATCAGAATTGGGGACGTAAGGCAGCAAGAATAATCGGGGCGGATGCATATGCTAAAGGCTTCAATAAAAGAAAAACTTTCGTTTACCAATATGTTCGCTTTGCTGATATGCTTGAATATACGAGGGATCACTACTTTACAGCA
>JAFUUX010000159.1 GCA_017471325.1 Lachnospiraceae bacterium
AAACGACAAAACTATTTTCGTTTTGTCGTTTACTGCGCCGGATTTTGGCCGCTGAAAGCGGCATATTTCCTTACAAAATCCGTGCGCATCCTCGCGGAGCGTTATAGTAAGCGCAATTACTTATTGCGCTTACTATAAAAACCGCCGGACAGTTGCCCGTCCGGCGGCTGAAATCTCTTTGATCACAGATTAGTTGGTGATGATCTGAGAAGTTTCCTTGTCGAATACATGGATCTTGTCGGTATCGAAAGCGAAACGTACCACATCGCCCGGTCTTGCAGTTGTTCTCGGATCCACACGGGCGGTCATCGGGAACTCGTCCAGATCGAAATACAGGAATACTTCAGCACCCAGAAGCTCGTATACACGAATGGTAGCTTCAAATACGCTCAGCGGATTTGCCTCAACCATCATCTCGCTGTCATATACATCTTCCGGACGGATACCGAAGGTAACGGTCTTGCCGTCATAACCACCATCGATGATCTTCTTGGACTTCTCTGCGTTCAGAGGGATGGACTTGTCAGCAATCTTCAGATAAGCGGTATCACCCTGAACTTCCACTACAGCATCCAGGAAGTTCATCTGCGGGGATCCCATGAAGCCTGCTACGAACAGGTTCACCGGCTTGTCATACAGGTTCTGCGGTGTATCTACCTGCTGAACCACACCGTCACGCATAACTACGATACGGGTACCAAGCGTCATAGCCTCGGTCTGGTCATGTGTTACGTAGATGATGGTGGTGCCCAGTCTCTGGTGCAGTTTAGCGATCTCGATACGCATCTGTACACGCAGTTTTGCATCCAGGTTGGACAGCGGCTCGTCCATCAGGAAGACCTTAGGATTACGCACGATAGCACGTCCCATAGCAACACGCTGTCTCTGACCACCGGACAGAGCCTTCGGTTTACGCTCCAGCAGCGGAACCAGATCCAGGATCTTTGCTGCTTCTTTTACCATCTTATCGATCTCATCTGTAGGAACCTTACGCAGTTTCAGACCGAATGCCATGTTGTCATATACGGTCATGTGCGGATACAGAGCGTAGTTCTGGAATACCATTGCGATATCACGATCCTTCGGCTCTACATCGTTTACCAGACGGTCACCGATACGCAGCTCACCGGAACTGATATCTTCCAGACCTGCGATCATACGCAGTGTCGTGGACTTACCGCAACCGGACGGACCTACGAAGATGATGAACTCCTGGTCTGCGATCTCAAGGTTGAAATCCTTTACTGCTTCAAAGCCGTTCGGATAAACCTTGCAGACATTCTTTAAAGAAAGACTTGCCATTTTACTTTACCTCCTGGGTATTTTGATTGCCGACACGCGGCATTAATGCACTGTTTGTATCACTGTTAAGCATTATATCGGATAACGGCAAAAATATCTATTGACCGAGCGCCGAAATCCATAAAGTGGCTTTCGGCAGATTGACGAAACAGAGTTTTCCCGGCACAAAGCAAAAAAGGACGGTCCCGGTAAAACTTTCGTTTTCCCGGAACCGCCCCCTGTTTTGTGTTCATGACCGAAATATATCATTTACACTGCAGTTACTCTGCAAACAAAGCCGTAGACAGGTATCTGTCACCGGTATCCGGCAGCAGGGCCACGATCGTCTTGCCTTCATTTTCCGGGCGTTTTGCCAGCTGGATCGCCGCCGCCACTGCCGCGCCTGAGGAAATGCCCACCAGCACGCCTTCCGACTTGCCCACTTCCTTGCCATATTGGAACGCATCCTCATTCGTAATGGCGATCACTTCGTCCAGAATGTCCTGCTCTAATACTTCCGGCACAAAGCCTGCGCCGATGCCCTGGATCTTGTGCGCGCCCGCCGTGCCTTTGGAAAGCACAGGTGAATCTGCCGGCTCTACCGCTACCACCTTCACTTCCGGCTTTTTGCTCTTTAAATACTTGCCTACACCGGTCACTGTGCCGCCTGTGCCCACACCGGCTACAAAGATATCCACTGCCCCGTCGGTATCCTCATACACCTCCGGTCCGGTCGTATCGATATGCGCCTTCGGATTGGCCGGGTTCACAAACTGCCCCGGGATAAAGCTGCTCGGGATCTCCGCTGCCAGCTCATCCGCTTTTGCGATCGCCCCCTTCATGCCCTTCGAGCCTTCGGAAAGCACCAGCTCCGCACCATACGCTTTCATCAGCTGCCTGCGCTCGATGGACATGGTCTCCGGCATTACAATGATGATCCTGTAGCCTTTTGCTGCCGCGATGGCTGCCAGGCCGATGCCGGTATTGCCCGAGGTCGGCTCAATGATCACGGAACCCTCTTTGAGCTTGCCGCTCGCCTCCGCGTCATCGATCATTGCCTTTGCGATCCTGTCCTTTACGGAGCCGGCCGGATTGAAGTACTCCAGCTTTGCCAAAAGTTTTGCTTTTAAACCGTATTTCTTTTCCAGATGTGTCAACTCTAACAGCGGGGTATGTCCTACCAGTTGGTCAGCCGATGTATAAATGTTTGCCATGATCTTATCCTCCCATATCCTTATATTTTCCTATCTTTGTAATAGGTTTTTCCTTTGCTGATTTATAGATTACATCTTTTACCGTGATTTGTACAATATATAATAATAATGCCTCGTTATAGTTTTTTCCTATAGCCAACGCCCCTATCATGCCTTCAGCCGCATCGGTATGGAAATAATCCCTTCATTCTCCTCCGCGTCCCCCTGCTGCACAAAGCCCAGTTTCTGATAAAACCCCAGCGCATACGGCGCGGATTTCACGGTACAGAAATCCCCGTCATCCTTTTCGTAAAGCAGATCCAGTATCTTCTGTTCCTCATTATCCAGCGGCAGCACTTCCCTTCCGCACAGATAGTCCATCACGCAGCCGATCAGCGCACGGCCGATCCCGCAATGCTGATAACGCGCATCAATAAACAAAAGCGAAATATGGTTATGCTCCCGCAGGGTGATCATCCCCACGACCGCATCTCCATCTTTCGCCACATACATCCGGTACCGCCCCAGAAGAAACATGCGTTTTAAGATATTATCCGAGATAAACCTAAGAAAACTTTCACTGCCCTCTCTGGTGTAATCTTTTGCGTCATATTTTGAAAATACCCGCCAGGCCAGTGCCATGGCCGGTTCCCAGTCCTCCTCCGTCCCGTGCAGGATCGTAATGCGCCGGTTGTCATTCCCATCTTTTGTCTTTACTGCAAAATACATCGTTACCTGTCCGGATCCGTCCTTCCACACCAAATACCGGTAACTGTCCAGAACCCCCGGGGTTCAGAACAGTTACGCAAAGCCGCTGGTTTCACTGCCCTAATTGCTTGTCCAGATCCTCATATCCGGCTTCGATATCGCTCTTGATATCCTGCATGGCATCCCCGAGCTCCTGCACCTGCTCTTCATTTGCCGCAGCCGTCTCCTGCATCTGCTGATATTCCTTCAAATCCTTCGTGGCGGAAGTCACAGCAAAATAGATCACCAGCAACACCGATATGATCAGCACTACCAGAAATACTCCGTTGCCGTCTTTTTTCATGCGTTCCTATTCCCTTTCACTGCAAATCATAGGCTGCAGTTTCGTTGCCCTAATCTGTACCCCATGTCAAGGACAAAGTAAAGTTGAGTTGGCATTCATGGTGTCATGACATGTGGGTATGCTCCTTTCTGTTTTCAGTTGCCTTTATCTTCAGCGGAATTATCCGCATTCGATACCTTCTTTCCCAGTT
>JAFUUX010000037.1 GCA_017471325.1 Lachnospiraceae bacterium
CCTGCTCTCTCGCTACTTTGATCTTCTGCGAAATTTCCTTTCTGCGAACGGATTTCAATTCATGCAGTTCTTCCTCGAATTTTTGCAAACCTTCTCTTGAAAGCTGTTGTTTCTCTGCCATTCTTTTATCCTTCCTCTCTTTGCACTATACAATATAAACAGGGTATTCTGCCACAAATAATTATTTTACACTTTAGGTGCCCTTCTGTCAAGCATCCGGCTATTCCATTTTGCCGATCAGTGCCTCCAGATCTTCTGCCCGTTCCATCTCGCACGCCATCTTCCGCAGTTTTGCTGCATTTGGAAAGCCTGCCAGATACCAGGCCGCATGCTTACGCATCTCCCGCATGCCGATATACTCGCCTTTGATCCCGATCTGCAGCTGCGCATGCTGCCGCAGCATGTTTTTGACCTCTTCCAGCCCGGGCCGTGCCGGTTTTTCCCCTGTTGCAAGATACCGGCATATCTCCCTAAAGATCCAGGGATTGCCCTGCGCCGCCCTGCCGATCATGATCCCGTCACAGCCGGTCTGCGCCATACACTGCGCGGCCGCCTCCGGGCTATCGATATCCCCATTGGCGATCACCGGGATGCTTACGGCTTCTTTGACCTGCCGGATGATCTCCCAGTCTGCCTTTCCGCTGTAATACTGCTCCCTGGTCCTGCCATGCACGGTGATCGCTGCTGCCCCCGCATCCTCCAGCCGCCTCGCAAACTCCACGGCGTTTACGTGCGCGTCATCAAAACCTTTGCGGATCTTTACGGTCACGGGTTTTTGGATCGCGGATGAAATGCTCTTTACGATCTTTGCCGCCCGTTCCGGATCTTTCATCAGCGCTGAACCCTCATGATTGTTCACTACTTTCGGCACCGGGCAGCCCATATTGATATCCAAAAGTGCAAAAGGCCTCTCCTCGATGCTGCGGGCCACCTCCGCCATCAGTTCCGGCTCCGATCCGAATAACTGCAGCGAAACCGGCATCTCCCGCGCATCGATCGCCATCAGGCTTTCCGTATTTTTATTCCTGTAATGGATCGCCTTGGCGCTCACCATCTCCATACACAAAAGCCCTGCCCCCATCTGCTTGCAGAGCAGACGAAAAGGCAGATCCGTCACCCCCGCCATGGGGGCCAATATGACCGGTGTTTCTATGCGCACATTGCCGATCTGTAAAGGTTTTAACATCCGTCACCCTCAGGCCTTCGCCGTATTTTTTTCATAGATGATGCGCAGCCCGTCCAAAGTAAGCGTTCTGTCATAGACATCGATCACATCGGTCTCATCCGCGATGATGGAACCCAGGCCGCCGGTAGCCACCACCTTCATATTCTGCAGCCCTGCTTCCTCTTTTACTTTACGCACGATATACTCGGTCTGGCCGATCTGCCCATACACCAGACCTGCCTGCATGCTGGTCACGGTGTTCTGTGCCAGGATGGACTCCGGCTTTTTGATCTCCACCTCCGGCAGTTTGGCCGTATCCTCCCACAGCGCTTTGGCACTGATCTTGATGCCCGGTGCGGTAATGCCGGCCGTAAACTCACCTTTTTCCGTCACCAGGTCGTAAGTGGTCGCCGTACCGAAATCCATTACCAGTACGGGTCCGCCGTATTTTTCATAAGCACCGACCGCATCCACGATGCGATCCGGTCCGATCTCCTTTGGATTCTCCGTGATGATATGGATCCCTGTTTTCAGCCCCGGTCCCACGATCATGGGCTTGTGCCCCAGATAACGCTCTATGGCGCCGTTCAACGCATGCATCACGTTCGGCACCACGCTGGCAATGATCACGCCCTCGATCTGCTCCTTGTGCATGCCGTTATACCGAAGCAGCCCAAGGATGGCCGCGCCGTATTCATCCGAAGTACGCATGCTCGCGGTCATCAGACGGAATGTGATCCGCAGTTCCTTCTTTTCAAATATGCCAAACGTGATATTTGTATTTCCAACATCTACTGCCAGTATCATTGATGTACCTCCGTATCTGCATTCCATCCGCAGACAGAACGCGGTTTTATTCTTCCCCGTCCTGCTTTTGCTCATCCTCCAGTTTCTCATGCAGGATAAATACCCTGTAATACAGGCTCAGCGCCTCAAACATTTCCCGTCTCTGACGCCGCACCTCACCTACCATCAAGCCTGCGCTCACCTCATCATAGAGGTAATCCTCATCAGCCGCCTCCGTCTGCATAGTGATGCTGCCGTCTTCTTCAAACATCAGCGTAAACACGCCGCCCACTTCCTCGGTAAACAGCACACACAGGATGTGCAGTTCCTCCTTAATGGATTCCGGCAGGTTTCCATACTCCTTTTCATTAAAGAAATACTTCTGCTCATACACACTGGCGCCACAGAGCACCCTGCGCTCTTCTGCTTCAGACATAACCATAGATCCCCCTTACCGAAACTTCCCCGGAAGAGATCGTCCTGACGCTTCCGTCCGGCAGATTCACGATCAGTTCCCCTTTATCATTAATGCCTTCCGCCACGCCCTCAAATTCCCCTTTCGGATCCAGCACGCGCACTTCCCTGCCACGGTTTACCAGGTAACTGTCATACACCTCCACAAAATCCGATACATCCAGATGCTCGGCAAAGATCTCATAATAATATTCAAAGAAATCCATGACACCCAGGATGATCTGCGCACGGTCCACATGCTCGCCTTTTTCCAGACGCAGGGAGGTCGCCGTGGAACTGATCTCCTCCGGAAACTCTGTCTGGTTCACATTGATCCCCACGCCGATCACCACATGGTGGATATAATCCGGCTCCGCGTCCATCTCTGTCAGAATGCCGCATACCTTCCGATCTCCGATCAGCACATCATTCGGCCATTTGATCTTTACCTCCAGATCGGAATGCAGATGATGCAGCACCTCCGCTACGCTGACCGCCATCAGCAGCGTCAGCATCGAGGCCTGATCGGGCGAAAACAGCGGACGCAGCAAAAGCGTCATGTAAATATTCTGCCCCGCAGGCGATATCCATGTGCGCCCCCTGCGGCCTTTTCCGCCGGTCTGCATCTCTGCCACGACCAGGGAACCGTGATCCATGCCTTCTTCTGCCAGATATTTGGCATACTCGTTCGTGGATTCCATTTCTTTATGGAAATATACTTTCCTGCCTGCCCATTTGGTATTTACGCGGCTCATCAGTTCGCACCCGCTGATATTATCGGGATAACTCAGCAGTTTATACCCCTTATTGGTCACGGCTTCTATATCATAGCCCTCCGCCTGCAGCTGCTTGATCACTTTCCAGACAGCAGTGCGCGAAACGCCGAAGCGTTCACACAGTTCCTGCCCTGAAATATAATCCGTGCTGCTGCGTATCGCCCTTAAGATATCTGCTTTCATATCGTCGAAAACCCTAATGTCGCTGCCATCACAGCCTTGATCGTATGCATGCGGTTTCCTGCTTCTTCAAATACCCTTGACTGCGAGCCTTCAAATACCTCATCCGTCACTTCCATCTCGGTGATGCCGTACTGCTCGCCTTTTTCCTTTGCGGTGGAAGTTTTCAGGTCGTGGAAAGCCGGCAGGCAGTGCAAAAAGATCGCGCTCTCCTTTGCCTTTCCCATCAGTTCCTTCGTTACTTTATACGGGGAAAGATCCCGGATCCGCTCCTCCCAGATCTCATCCGGCTCGCCCATGGAAACCCATACATCCGTATAGATGATATCCGCATCCTTTACTGCCTCTGCCGCATCCTCCGTGATCAGGATACTGCCGCCGCTCACCCTGGCATATTCATCACAGGCAGCTACCAGTGCCGGATCCGGATGATATTTTTTCGGTGCTCCTGCCGCAAAATGCATCCCCATCTTGGTACAGAGGATCATCAGGGAATTGCCCGTATTGTAGCGCGCATCTCCCAGATAAGCCAGTTTTTTGCCTTTGTGGTCTCCAAACTGTTCCCGGATGGTCAGCAGATCCGCCAGCATCTGCGTCGGATGATACTCATTGGTAAGTCCGTTCCATACAGGCACATCGGAATATTTTGCCAGTTCCTCCACGATCTCCTGCCCATAGCCGCGGTACTCTATGCCGTCGAACATGGTGCAGAGCACACGCGCCGTATCGGCAATGCTCTCTTTTTTGCCGATCTGGGAACTCTTCGGATCCAGATAGGTGCACCCCATGCCCAGATCGTGCGCTGCCACTTCAAAGGAACAGCGTGTACGGGTGCTGGTCTTTTCAAAGATCAAAGCCACATTACGTCCGCGCAGCGTATCCACCGGTATCCCGGCTTTTTTCTTTTTCTTCAGATCCGCTGCCAGTTCCACCAGATACAGGATCTCTTCCGGTGAAAAATCCTTCAGTGTCAAAAAATCCCTGCCCTTTAAATCCATTGTCCTACACCCCTTATATAATATATTTATGAACCAGCAAGTGTTCACATTATACCCTAACCTGCCCCTGTTTGCAACAAACAAAGAAGAAAACCGCTTATTCTTATAGTAAGCGCAATAAATAATTGCGCTTACTATAACGCTCCGCGAGGATGCGCACGGATTTTGTAAGGAAATATGCCGCTTTCAGCGGCCAAAATCCGGCGCAGTAAACGACAAAACGAAAATAGTTTTGTCGTTTA
>JAFUUX010000160.1 GCA_017471325.1 Lachnospiraceae bacterium
CTGATTTATCCTGAGAATGAGTATTCCATACCACCGTTTTCAGCATCCGAAATGATATTCATCATGGCTGGAACAGTTTGTATTATTTACAACGTATATCGCAAAAACAGCCCGCCGTTTACCGGCGGGCTGTCTGTTAACATATTTTCATGCAGCGGAAGATCAGCCGATCCCCAGCACCTCATCGATGGTACGCACCAGATTTCCGATCTCCGGCTTGGTAAGCTGCGCATCCGCCCCAAGCTGTTCGCCTTTGCGGCGCATCTCCGGGTTGATCAGGGATGAGAATATGATGATCGGTATGTTCTTGAGTTCATCATCACTTTTGACCAGTTTGGTCAGGCGATGTCCATCCATCAGCGGCATCTCGATATCCGTGATGAGGCACTGCACATGTTTCTCCAATGTGCCGCTTTCCTTCCATTCACAGATCAGATCCCATGCCTGCTGGCCATTCTCCGTATGTGTCAAATTCACATATCCGGCTCTGTGCAGGGATTCCACGATCAGTTTATTCAGCAGTGCAGAGTCTTCCGCGATCAGGATCGGTGTATCGTTTCTGCTGCGTACACCCATTTCATCAATCTCCTGCACTTTCAGCCCGGTCTCCGGATTGATATCCGTCACGATCTTTTCAAAATCCAGGATAATGATCAGTTTATTGTTCTTCTTGATAATGCCAGTGGAAACACCGTCCTCGGAATTGGATACCGTGGAATCCGGCTTGATGATCTCCGTCCAGGAAACCCTGTGGATCCCGACCACGGAATCCACATGAAACGCAATATCCAGACCATTGAAATTGGTGATGATGAACAGTCCTTTTGGTTCAGACTCGCCGCGCTGCAGGCAGTTCTTCAGATCGATCGCCGTGATCATCACCTCACGCGGCATAAAAATACCTTCCACACTGGGATGCGCATTCGGTACAGGCGTCACTGCCTGATACGGAATGATCTCCCGGATCTTTGCCACATTGATGCCATAAGCATTTCCTGCAAGCGTAAACTCCAATACTTCCAGTTCATTTGTTCCGCTTTCCATGAGAATTTTTGATTCCATAACCCCACCCCTTTTATTTTATTCAGGCAAAAGATGCGCCTGTATTCCTTCCGTATCTGTTTTATTATACATAAGACTGCTGCAAAAGTCCAGCAGATTCGCCGCCAGCCTTTGCAGCCGGTCGCGCGGCTTTCGGGAACACAACCGGCCAGAAAGCACCTTCTTTAAAGCAGCGTCAACTCCCCCCGCTGCTCCCCGTAACGCATGGTCATTTTGAGCGCGCTGATCCGGGATGCTGTCTGCGCATCGATCTCCACGATCAATACGGCCTCCGATGTCCCGCCCGCCGGGATGGTCTCGCAGAACATGGAAAACTCATCCAGACGCAGCGTTTTCAAGGCAGCCTTCGATATGCTGTTATTAATGCGGAAATTGAATCTTGCCCCTTTTCCCGCCATATCCAGCACCGCGTCCGATGCACCGGTATTGCTGATCTGAAAGTGGAAGATCAGAAGACTGTTGCCGTCTGTAGCACGTACCACGCCCTGCCAGTCATTGCTTGCCGTCTCGGCCGGATAGGTGCTGCCCGCTTCATAGCCGCTGTACTCGATCTCAAAACTGCTTTCCCCAAAGAAGTCATCAATATCGGTATATACGTTCGCGCTTTCCCTTGCCGGTGCCTCTGTCTGTTCTGCCGTGCTTTCGCCCTGCTCCTCCTCCTGCTGTGCCTGCGCGAGCGCTTTATCAGCCGCGATCTGCGCCTGCACCCTGGCACGCCGTTCCAGTTCTGCGCGCTGCGCCTCAAACTCTTCCACGGAAACCGTGGTCATTTCGTAATTTGCGTCATATTTCAACAGCAGATGTGCCGCATATTCCTCTACCTGGTGCATTTCCTCATCACTCATCTCCGGGATCGCATTTGTAGAGCAGGCCGCCAGCAAAAACGGCAAACACAAAACTGTCGCGATGATTGTTCTTTTTCCTGTTTTCATAATATAATTATGTTACCACAAAGTGCGGTGTTTGTCTATGTCTGACTTTACGGGATCATCCGTCCGCAGCCGTCTTTCTCCGGCTGCCCTATCCGAAAAGCACCGCATACCGGCCGCTGCTCAGATCTTCATATCACCGTCTTTTACCCAGCCCAGTTTTTTTACGCCCAGATGGATCAGCAGCGATAAGACCGCCGGCAGGACAAAGGAGACCGATACCAGACCGATCCAGTCCATCGCTGTGATCGCAGCTTTATTTCCTGCAGCCACATCCTGTACCCAGCCGGTATAGACGCCGATCTGCCCCACCAGGCCGCAGGTTCCCATACCGGAAGATATCGGCGCACCGTTCATCTTCATCTTAAATAAGCAGGTAGCGATCGGCCCGGTGATCGCAGACGCCAGCGTGGGCGCGATCCAGATGCGCGGATTCTTTATGATATTGCCCATCTGCAGCATAGAGGTGCCGATCCCCTGCGAGATCAGTCCGCCCCATTTGTTTTCCTTAAAAGAGATCACCGCAAAGCCGATCATCTGCGCGCTGCAGCCGGCTACCGCCGCGCCGCCTGCCAGACCGGTAAGCCCCAGTGCCGCGCAGATCGCCGCCGAAGAGATCGGCAATGTCAAGGCCACGCCTACGATCACGGATACCAGGATCCCCATCAAAAACGGCTGCTGATCCGTTGCCCATTCGATCAGGATCCCGACCT
The DNA here is from genome assembly GCA_017471325.1 of Lachnospiraceae bacterium. Classification (GTDB taxonomy): domain Bacteria; phylum Bacillota; class Clostridia; order Lachnospirales; family Lachnospiraceae; genus NK4A136. The sequence goes on from JAFUUX010000160.1 coordinate 2,705, forward strand.
TGCTGGCAGCCGCGCCCAGCGCCGGTGCGATCAGCCAGGATAAAAAGACGCCGATCCCGATCGTCACCAGCGGGGTTACCAGAATGTCCACCCTGGTCTCTTTCGAGATCATCTTGCCGCATTCCGCCGCCAGGATCGCGATGAAGAGCACCGCCAAAGGCCCGCCGGCGCCGCCCAGCGCATTTGCCGCAAACCCTACCGTGATCAGGGAAAACAGTACCAGCGGCGGGCATTTCAGCGCATAACCGATCGCCACGGCCATGGCCGGCCCGCTCATTGCCTTTGCCAGACCTCCCACGGTATATTCCACGCCGCCCACCGCTGCGACTGTCTGCATCAGAAATCCCAGTTTCAGCTGCGCGCCAAACGTATCAATGATCGTACCGATCAGCAGGGAACAGAACAATCCCTGTGCCATGGCGCCCAGTGCATCGACGCCATAGCGTTTCAGCGAGATCTCCACATCTTTGCGCTTTAAAAATGTTTTCAGTTTTTCCATAGTTTCCTCCCTTTTTATGAAAACGCGTTTTACGGCTTTGCGTTCACCGCGTTCCTTTCAGAATGGCATCGATCTGTGCCTGCGTCTCCCATGATCCGCCGCTGTTGTCAATGATATATCTGCAGCAGCTGCGGAACTCCGCATCGGTCTTTTGCTGCCGCATGATGCTCCGGCTCTTTTCTTCCGTATAGCCCCGGCTGTCAGCCAGGCGTTTCATCCTTACACTTTCCTCCGCATAGATATACCACAATTCATCCAGGATCTTATCATAGTTCTCTTCAATAAGCAATGCCGCTTCCACAACAAAGATCTCCGTCCCCGCGTCATTCTGTTCCTGCATCTGCCGCAGGATATCCGCTTTCACCGCCGGGTGGATGATCCCATTGGCTCTCTGCAGAGCGCTTTCATCCGAAAAGATCAGCGCCGCAAAAGCCTTCTTATCCAGCAGCCCCTCTGCTGTCAGTATCTCGGTCCCAAATGCCTTTACCAGTTCGTCATAGCAGGCATGTCCGGGCTGTTCCAGTTCCTTCGCCAGTTCATCCGCTACGACAAGATAGGCATGATATTCCTTTTCCAAATATGAAAGGACCGTGGACTTGCCGGCGCCGACACCGCCTGTAATACCGATCGAACGCATATTGTCTCCTGTCTGTTATGATTTTTTGTTTGCATGCACATCCCGGACCGCTGCCGGATCATGGGATGTATTTTTCATGGCTGCAGCTTATTTTGCCTCATACCAGTCCGTACCGGTATGCGCGTCCACCTCCAGCGCCACCGGAAACTCTGCCGCGCCCTGCATTTCCTCCCGCAAAACAGCCAGCACGGCTGCTTCCTCTCCGGCACAGGCTTCGATCAGCAGTTCATCATGGATCTGCAGAAGCAGCCTTGCGCGCAGGCCTTCTTTTACAAGCCTGTCATAAACCCGCAGCATGGCGATCTTCATCACATCCGCTGCCGTTCCCTGGATCGGTGCGTTCATCGCAACACGTTCCCCAAACTGTCTTTGCATGAAATTTGAACTTTTCAGTTCCGGGATCGGGCGCCTGCGTCCGAATGCCGTCACGGAATACCCCTTCTCCTTTGCCTCCGACTTTACTTTTTCCAGATAAGCCTTGATGCCCGGATAGGTTGCAAAATACTGTTCAATATACTCCTTTGCCTCCTGCCTTGAGATCGAAAGATCCTGGCTAAGGCCAAAAGACGAGATCCCATACACAATGCCAAAATTCACCGCCTTCGCATTTCTGCGCTGCAGATCCGTCACCTCTTCAAACGGCACGTGAAACACCTTGGATGCCGTGATCCGGTGGATATCCTTGCCTCCCTTGTATGCCTCGATCAGTTCCATGTCACCGGCCAGGGAAGCCAGGATACGCAGTTCGATCTGGGAATAATCCGCATCCGCAAAGATATAACCGGCTTTTGGCGTAAATACCCTGCGGATCTTGCGCCCCAGTTCCGTGCGCATGGGGATATTCTGCAGGTTCGGCTCCGTGGAACTTAAGCGGCCTGTTGCGGTAATGGTCTGGTTAAAACGGGTATGGATGCGCCCGTCCGCCGCTATGTATGCCGCAAGCCCGTCCGCATACGTTGATTTCAGTTTCGCATAAGTACGGTATTCCAGGATATCCCGCACAAAAGGCACCTCCGGCGCCAGTTTCTCCAGTACCTCTGCCGAAGTGGAATATCCTGTTTTGGTTTTCTTCCCGCCCGGCAGTTTCATTTTCTCAAAAAGGATCTCCGCCAGCTGTTTGGGCGAATTGATATTAAACCTCTCGCCCGCGGCGTCATAGATCTTCCGTTCCAGCACATCAAGCTGCGCCTGCAACTCTCCGCCATAGGTTTTTAAGGCAGCCGCATCTGCCCGGATGCCTTCCTGTTCCATGCGATAGAGCACATAAGAAAGCGGCAGTTCCATTTCACGGTACAGTTTTTCCATGCCCGTGTTTTGCAGTTCATCCATGAGCACATCATAGAGCGGCAGCAGCTGGGATACTTCTCCGGCCATCATCGCATAAAACGCGTCCTTTTTTTCGGAAAATGCCGTTTTGAGATCCGCTTTGCCAAATTCCTGTTCATAAGGCGGCAGTAGTTCTCCAAGCCAGGTCTTTGCCGTATCCGCGATCTGGTGGTCGCTCTTTAACGGATCGAGCAGATACGCCGCCAGCAGCAAATCCTCCAGACCCTGCACACCCTCTTTCGCGGTCATGTTTTCCGCTGCCATTGCCCCGGACGCTGCCTCATCTGTTTTTTCCGTCTCTGCGGCACTTCCGAGCAGATCCTCAAATGTCATCTGTGTTTCTGCTTTGCTCTCGGCTCCCGGCAAAGAAACGATCTCCCCATACAGCAGCGGATAAAGTGTTCTGATCCGGAATGTCACTACGCTGCATTGCCTCCGCAACTCATTGACCATCTCAGTCAACAGATAGTGCTGCGTATTTTCGCCGTGTATGATCACGCTTTCCTCTGTCCCCCATTGCAGTGCCAGGAGTTTTTCAACATTCGATAACGGGTAGACGAGCACTGCGCAGCGCGTCTGTTTTGCAGCCGCCGCAAATGCCTCCCGTATCGCCTTTGCTTCGGTTATCACGCGGTAGGCATACGTTTTCTCTGCCTCCGGCCTGGAGGCAAAGCGGCTTAAGAATGCCTTAAAGTCAAGTATGCGGCATAATTCATACGCTTCCGGGGTGTACATCTCTTTGCGCCGCGCATCTTTTGGACCTACCGGCAAAACGCAATCCGTTTTGATCGTAACCAGTTTCAGGCATAGTTCCAGCAGCGCCTTGTTTTCCCGCAGGCTCTCCCGGACCGCATTTTTTTTGATTTCTTCTA
>JAFUUX010000161.1 GCA_017471325.1 Lachnospiraceae bacterium
ATATAAATCAACTGGCACATTCGCTTGTCTGATTGCACATATTCTGCTTCACCCTCAATCGGCAATGCCCGCATTGCCTCTTTCGGCTTCATTGCATATGCACAATCATCCTGCGTGAATGTACCAGAGATTTATTATTCGTTGTACTAGGAACGCAGGTATGCGGCGATCAGGTTGGCCAGAAAATACATGATGGCACACTCATCATCCTGCCAGATCCGGAGACTGCGCTGTACGGCGCAGATGATATAACGTATCACGTCGTTATCCCCGTCTACCCGTATGATCATCAGGGATTCCATCCCGTGTTCTTTCAGTTCATGATAAAATACCGGGCATTTTTTCTGCAGATCCAAAAGATTATTGGTCGAGAAGAAGTCTTCCGTCATCAATGTGTCGATATCGCTGGCATTGGCCGTATAGGACGGATCCCGGACGGATTTCATATAGCCGCCTTTGCTCACATAAAACAGATCGGGCACCTGCAGGATATCTGCCAGAAGCGGACTTACATAAAGCAGTTTTTCGCGCAGGCCTTTTCCGCGCTGAAATACCTTCTTTAACTGGTGCATATCCGCATAGATGCTGTTTTTGGCAAGATTGCGCAGTTCCACGCTCTCATGCTTTTCTTTGACATAGATGATATAGCAGTTGCGTCCTTTGCTTTTTCCGATATACAGGGTTTTGTCGATCAGCGCAAACAGCGTGTCAAAACTATCGGCATCCTTCGGATAGACGGCGCAGCCGGTGGTTGCCGTGATATGGGTATTGCCCTCATCAAACGCAATGTTCTGGCGGAGGATATCACCGCTTTCATACATCTGTGCCAGATGTGCCTTCAAAGCATCATAATCCAGATCCCGGAGATTGATGAGCAGGAGTTCGTCGCCGCCGAAACGTCCGACAAAGCCATAGCCGTCCATAAACTCTGCCAGAGATTTCGTCACGGCCTTTAATACGATATCCCCTGCTTTGTGTCCGAAATGGTCATTGATCAGTTTGAAATTATCCAGATCCACGATCGCAAAGGAAAAAGGGATGCCTTTCGCGATCAGGGAGTGCACCAGATCCATGGAACAGGCGCGGGATAAGATACCGGTCAGGGGATCCGTGATCTCGCCGATGGAAGTTTCGACCAGCAGTTTGTCGAAATAAGGATGCCTGCGGAGCTGTTCCGCCGTGTATACTTTCTGATGCCCGATGGTTCCGGCGTGCTGGCGCAGGGTGTCGGTCACATCCAGAAAACTTCCGACCAGCCCGATGATCTTTCCGTTTTCATAAAGGGGTTTTTTGGAGGCGATGATATCGCGTTCCTGGCCGCGGATGATGCATTTCCCCGGCACTTTATAGGTGCTTTCCCCGCTTAAAACGCGCAGTTCGTCCCGGCGGTATGGTTCCGGATCGTTGTGCCATCCCATATCCTCATCGGTCTTGCCGATCAGTACATCTGCGGAAGCAAAACCGTAGAAATCCAGAAATGCCTGATTGACACCGACAAAGCGGCGGTGGGTATCTTTCCAGAATACGCAGTCCTGCGCGGTATTGATTATGCTGTTAAACAAGTTTTCGTTCATTTCCATTTTTTTGCCTGCCCGGGGAGTTGATCTATACCGGTTAATCTTATCGATTGCCGCTGGAAGTCATACTTACAGGTTCTGCTTGTCAGTATGACTCTATACAGAGTAGGAACTGGTATTGCGGTACCTTCTGAATAGTTACAACGGCAGTTCATTTCGTTCGCGGGTATAAGTTCATGCAATATGGCAAACATTACCAATGCCGTGTTATGTTTGCCACAAAATATCGCTATATAATATAACCCATATTTCCGGCTGTTTCAATGTTATTTTTTGGAGCCGGTTTTACAGGCGGATGAAAAAATAATGATTGCCCTGTCAGGCGTCACGGGATATAATATAAGAGTTGTAGACATAATAGTTACTATTCACAGTCGAATCGCGCACTTGCTGCGCGATTACGACCCAAATATTCCGAGCGAGATGGGTTTTGCCCATCGCCGCAGGCGATTTTCATTGGCAAAACCCGTTACTATCACAGCACGAAGGGCTGTGAATAG
>JAFUUX010000162.1 GCA_017471325.1 Lachnospiraceae bacterium
CTATTCACAGTCGAATCGCGCACTTGCTGCGCGATTACGACCCAAATATTCCGAGCGAGATGGGTTTTGCCCATCGCCGCAGGCGATTTTCATTGGCAAAACCCGTTACTATCACAGCACGAAGGGCTGTGAATAGTAACAACAGGCTTTATCCGGGATACGGGCAGGTGAAACGGTGGTTGATTTTCCCGTGAATTTGTGTTAATATACTAATTTGTATTGTTATGTGTTGTTGGATAATTCGCAATAAAGAAAGGATGTATGAGAGATCATGACATCATGGATCGATAAGATGTTTGGAACCCATAGTGAACGCGAACTGAAGCGTATCAAGCCGATCGTGGACAAGATCGAATCCCTGCGGCCGCAGATGCAGGCTTTGTCGGATGAGGAACTGAAGGCGAAGACGCAGGAGTATAAGAAAAGGTATGCGGAAGGCGAGACGCTGGACGATCTGCTGCCCGAAGCATTTGCGACCGTGCGGGAGGCCGGCCGGCGGGTGCTGAATATGGAGCACTTCCGCGTGCAGCTGATCGGCGGCATCGTGCTGCATCAGGGACGTATCGCCGAGATGCGCACCGGTGAAGGCAAAACGCTGGTGTCCACATTGCCGGCATATCTGAATGCGCTGGCCGGACAGGGCGTATGCGTGGTTACAGTCAATGATTACCTGGCAAAGCGTGACGCGGAGTGGATGGGACAGATCCATGAGTTTCTGGGACTGAAGGTCGGCGTGATCTTAAACAGCATGAAGTCGGATGAGCGCCGGGAGGCGTATAACTGCGACATCACTTATGTGACCAATAACGAACTGGGATTTGATTACCTGCGCGACAATATGGTCATTTATAAGGAACAGCTGGTGCTGCGCGGCCTGCACTATGCGATCATTGATGAGGTGGACTCGGTGCTGATCGACGAGGCACGTACCCCGCTCATCATTTCCGGACAGAGCGGCAAGGCTACCAAACTGTATGAAATCTGTGACGTGCTGGCAAAGCAGATGAAGCGCGGCAAGGATGAGGAGATGATCTACAAACTGGATGCCGTGATGGATTCCATGCTGGGCAATGATAAGGAGGAAGAGGAAGATAACGGTGATTTTGTCCTGAATGAAAAGGATAAGAACGTGACACTGACCGCACGCGGCGTGGAACGGGTGGAGAAGTTCTTCCATATCGACAACCTCGCGGATCCGGAAAACAGCGAGATCCAGCACAATATGATCCTGGCACTGCGTGCCAACTATCTGATGTTTAAGGATCAGGATTATGTGGTGGACAATGACCAGGTCATCATCGTGGATTCTTTTACCGGCCGTCTGATGCCGGGGCGCCGTTTCTCGGATGGTCTGCATCAGGCCATTGAAGCCAAGGAGCATGTCAAGATCAAGCGGGAGTCCATGACGCTGGCGACCATTACATTCCAGAATTTCTTTAATAAATTTGAGAAAAAGGCAGGCATGACGGGTACGGCACTTACGGAGGAGCAGGAATTCCGTGATATCTACGGCATGGACGTGATCACGATCCCGACCAACCGTCCGGTGCAGCGTATCGACCAGAATGACTGCGTATATAAGACGCGCAAGGAAAAACTGCACGAAATCGTGGAGCGGATCAAAGAGGCGCACGCAAAGGAACAGCCGGTGCTGGTAGGTACCATCAATATCGATGCTTCCGAAGAACTCAGCAAGATGCTGACCAGGGAAGGCATTAAACATAACGTGTTGAATGCAAAATTCCATGAGAAGGAAGCGGAGATCGTGGCGGACGCGGGTATCCATGGAGCCGTGACCATAGCGACCAACATGGCCGGTCGTGGTACGGATATCAAACTGGACGAAAAGGCGCTGGAACTGGGAGGATTGCTGATCATCGGTACAGAACGGCATGAATCCCGCCGTATCGACAATCAGTTGCGCGGGCGTGCCGGACGCCAGGGAGATCCGGGGGAGTCTGTATTCTATATTTCCCTGGAAGACGACCTGATGCGCCTGTTTGGTTCGGAACGTCTCATCAATACTTTCAACGCGCTGGGGATCCCGGAGAATCAGCGGATCGAGCACAGCATGCTTTCCGGTGCCATCGAGCGCGCGCAGAAACGCATCGAGAATAATAACTTTTCAAGACGTAAGAATGTGCTGCAGTATGACCAGGTGATGAACGAGCAGCGTGAAGTGATCTATGCGGAGCGGAAGCGGGTGCTGGATGGTGAGAGCATGCGCGAGGTGGTCTACAAAATGATCACGGATATCGTGGAAGGCGCGGTGGACACGGTGATCGGTGAGGACAGCAATCCGGATAACTGGGACCTGAACGAACTGAACAACCTGCTATTGCCCATGGTGCCTCTGGAGCCGCTGGATCAGAAGCGGATAGAGAATGTAAAGAAGAAAAACGCGCTGGTGCAGCAGTTAAAAGAAGAAGCGGTAAAACTGTACGAGACCAAAGAAGCGGAGTTTCCGGAACCGGAGCAGATCCGTGAAGTGGAGCGCGTGATATTGCTGCGCGTGATCGACCGCAAGTGGATGAACCACATCGATGATATGGATCAGCTGGAGAAGGCTTCCGGGCTTTCCGGCATGGGACAGAAGGATCCGCTGGCAGAGTTTAAGATCAGCGCGTTTGAGATGTTTAACGCGATGGAACAGGCCATCCGGGAGGATACGGTACGTCTGCTCTTCCATGTAAAAGTAGAGCAGAAGGTAGAGCGTGAGCAGGTGGCGAAAGTAACGGGCACCAATAAGGATGATTCCGCGCAGAAGCAGCCCAAGCGGGCAGCGCAAAAGATCTATCCGAACGATCCCTGCCCGTGTGGAAGCGGGAAAAAGTACAAAAACTGCCATGGCCTGACCGGCTGAGTTAAGCAGCGGTTTGGGATTGCATGGACGGAGCGGACGGGAATGTAATGGTTTTGGAGGTAAGCAATGGTTGAGTTGGACCAGATGTTGCTGGAATTAAGGCAATACAAAGATACATTGAAGGAAGTCCGGGATTCCCTGGATATCGACAATAAGAAAAAGCGTATCGAGGAACTGGATATGGAAATGGCGTCACCGGATTTCTGGAGTGATCCGGAGCGGGCAAATAAACTGTCCAAAGATGCCAAAAACATGAAAGATACCGTGGAGACCTGCGATCATCTGACGCAGGCATACGAGGATATCCAGACACTGATCGAGATGGGGAATGAAGAGAATGACGCATCCATGATCGCGGAAGTGCGCAGTGAACTGGATGACTTTATCGAAAAACTGGATCAGATCCGTCTGCAGACGCTTTTGACAGGTGAGTATGATGTGAACAATGCCATTATGCGCATCAATGCCGGGGCGGGCGGCACGGAAAGCTGCGACTGGGCGAGCATGCTGTACCGCATGTACAGCCACTGGGTGGATAAAAAGGGCTTCAGCCTGGAATTGCTGGATATGCAGGACGGAGATGAAGCCGGCATTAAATCGGTGGACTTTCAGGTGAACGGAGAGAATGCATACGGCTATTTAAAGTCTGAACAGGGCGTGCACCGTCTGGTGCGGATCTCGCCGTTTAATGCCCAGGGTAAGCGGCAGACCTCTTTTGTTTCTGTAGATGTGGTACCGGAACTGAAGGGAGATGCAGGCATTGAGATCAATCCGGATGATCTGCGGATCGATACTTACCGTTCCAGCGGTGCCGGCGGCCAGCATATCAATAAGACGTCATCGGCGATCCGTATCACGCATATCCCTACCGGGATCGTGGTGCAGTGCCAGAATGAGCGTTCTCAGTTCCAGAATAAGGATAAGGCAATGGAGATGCTGCGGGGGAAACTGCTGGTGCTGAAACAGGCCGAGGAAGAGGCAAAGATGAAAGGCATCCAGGGCGACTTAAAATCGATCGCCTGGGGCAGCCAGATCCGTTCCTATTTCCTGCAGCCGTACCAGCTGGTGAAGGATCTGCGTACAGGGGAAGAAACCGGCAATGCCGATGCGGTACTGGATGGTGATATCGACCGATTCATCAATGCGTATTTAAAGAAGAAGAGCCTGGGCGCCCTGATGGAAGGCGGGGAAGCGGACGATGCGGATATCTGAAGCATATCGGGCAAGGCGGAAGGATCATAAATAAGAGACAAAAAAGGAACCGGCATCGGTTCCTTTTTTGCTTTACAGGAAATTCCTATGGAATGTCTGCACGGATCGGCGCGGCTGCCCGCCGCGATCATCCCTGCGCTGCGGCCTTTGCGGTCAGATGCAGGTGAAAACAGGCAAAAGTGGTATACATGTAAGGCTGCGCCCAAAGAAGACCGACACCGCAGGGCACGGCAGCCAGCAGCAGGATGGGGATAAAACCGACCTGCAGGTAGAATAAACGCATTTTGCGGCCGTTCATCAGCCAGCGGGACAACTGTATGATCTCGGAAATATTTTTTTCCGGAAAATCCAGGATCAGATAATAGCATTGTGACATATTCAGATAGTATATATAATAGAAGAGCAGGCCGGCGACCAGGGCTAAGGAGGCCAGCGGCAGCAGGAAAAAACTCCGGCTGACGGTGTATAGCGCGTAGATCGCAAAGCCGGGGCATAAATACAATACCAGGCGCAGCGTCAGCATCAGCGCGATCCTGGCGGGCCGGTCATCGGAAAAGCGGAAGCCGCGGAATAAGTCGTTGATCCTGGTGGGAAAGCCGCAGCAGAGATTCATATAAAAGCAGCACAAGCCAAAATTTAAGATTTCCCGCAGGATCGAGGCGATAAAAGCCAGCGCCAGCGTCAGAAAGGAACGCAGATAAGAACCGTTTCCCGTGGTGAGCGCACCGCCGTTTAATCCGTCGATCAGATAGATAAAGAGCAGATACATGATTTGAGCGGGAACGACCCGCCCATAGTTTCCGAGTAAGTATTCCCTTGCATTTGCTTTTAATTCGGTGGATGATTTCAGTTCATTCATTCTGATCCATTTATACAGCCGCCACATGCGATCACGGGCGCGGCGGCGGCTTTCCTTCCTCAAATAGTTTCGTGTGATTATACGGCTGCGTCTATGTGATTCCCTGTAGCAGCTTCTTTTCCAAGTGATTTGTTGTTTTTTCCGTAAGGATTATCTTCTTTATACGCGATCTTTGTGGATGTCAGCCCGCCGGCGCAATAGGAACGCCCGCATTCCGGACAGATCGCGTACTTTAAGGTGACGCTGGCCTGCAGGACTTTGCCGCCGTTCTGCTCGGCTTTGTCATAAGCGTTGACGACATGTTCCTGCTCATGCGCACGGACTCGGGATTCCACCGCGTTTGGGTTGATCCTGGCGGCACTCTTAAAGGATACCTGTTCGTCGGAGCCGTCCACATATTTGCGGTTTTTGCAGGTCTGGCATTCTTTTTTGCCGGAGGATCTGGCGATGGGATCATCTGTGCCGGTCTGCACATCCCTGTCAGAGGGGGCGGTCTTACCGATGGCAGTTTCGTCCCCGTTTCCGGGGAGGGCAGGGCGTAAGGAAGTACCACTGCCGTATCCGTTTAACGCGGAAGCAACGGTCCCGAAGTGATTTCCGTATCCCATGAAAGAAAAAGGATCTATCATAAGAGCACCCTCATTACCAAAACTGTTTTAGCGATGCGGACACAATAAGACAGCCGGTTATAAAACGTCCCGGTCAAAAGCATGCGGCTCTGTCGGGAAGAGAGGAGCAGTGTCCATGTATTCCGGCAGTTCACCGGTTTCGTAATAATGCTGCATGCTGTCCATATATGTGTCAAAATCCATGCCGTACATCTGTTTAAAGGTCTGGTTAAACATCTTTTTCATTTCCGGATCGTGTGTGAAACCATAGCAGGTAATGCCTGTCAGCGTTAGCCCGGCAATGATGCTGATACCTGCGATGATGCTGCTGATCAAGGCGCCGCTGTCCATGCGCAGGCGGTTTCCTTTGGAGAGGATCGCAAACAGGATAGCGAGGCTTCCGAAGAAAACGGGCAGGATGCCTGTCAATACGGTCATCACAGACAGGATCGCGAAGATCAGTGCCATGACCAGCATATTATTTGCACGCCGTACCGGCCTTTGGTTTTGGTAAAATTGCTGCGGCGGCACATTCTGTCCGCCTGTGTTTGTATAATTATCCATGCATTCATTTTAGCATATTTTATAGAGAAACAAAAGATGATTCTGTGAATTTTCTGTGTAGAAGGATTTCAGGATTTCGGGAATATTGAGATTGTACTTTACAGATATGGATCACATTTGATATAATGGCATGGAGGTTATGTTTTGCATAGCATATGCAGGCGACTATGGGGTATAGAATAAAACTTGAGAGAAAGAGGGTAAAACAATGTCGATCAGAATCAATGATGTGTTACTGGTAGCACAGCAGGCAAAAGCATCTGATATCCATCTGACGGTGCAGCTGCCGCCGATGATGCGTGTAAACGGCCATTTGGTCAGAATGGAGCAGTTCCCGATCCTGACACCGGATGATACATTGGATGTGCTTTTGTCTATCACATCAGATCATCAGCGTGAGATTTTTAACAGTAAGGGTGAATTGGATATGTCCTTTGCGGTGGATCCGATCGGACGTTACCGTGTAAATGCGTTCCGTCAGCGTGGTTCTGTCGCGATGGCGCTTCGTACTGTCAATACCGTTGTACCGAATCCGGAGCAGTTGGGATTGCCCGAGGCATTCGTAGAACTGTATACCAGAAAGAGAGGCCTGATCCTGGTGACGGGGCCGACCGGTTCCGGTAAGTCTACTTCCCTGGCCTCCATTATCAATATGGTGAATGATCACAGAGACTGCCACATCATCACATTGGAGGACCCGATCGAGTATCTGCACCTGCACAAGACTTCGATGGTAAACCAGCGTGAGATCGGATTTGACTCCATGAGTTATGCAAATGCGCTTAGGGCAGCGCTTCGTGAAGACCCTGATGTTATCCTCGTCGGTGAGATGCGTGACTTTGAAACGATCTCCGTTGCGGTAACCGCAGCAGAAACCGGTCACCTGGTGCTTTCCACACTGCATACCATCGGCGCGGCTTCTACCGTAGACCGTATCATCGACGTATTCCCGCCGCATCAGCAGCAGCAGATCCGTGTGCAGCTGGCAAACGTGCTGGAAGCGGTTATTTCCCAGCAGCTGATCCCTACCGCAGATGGTATGGGACGTGCGGCAGCATTCGAGGTAATGATCGCAAACTCCGCAGTACGCGCGCTGATCCGTGAAGGCAAGTCGCACCAGCTGCTCTCCGTAATGCAGACCAACGCAAAACTGGGTATGATCTCCATGGACACATCCATTACCAATCTGTTCCAGGAAGGACGTATCACCAGAGATATGGCGATCCAGTACGCGGTCGATCCGGATGGTATGGCACAGAAATTAAGATGATCTGCAGACAGACAAGCATGATAACAGAAAGGGGCGGGAAAGGTTCCCGCCCTTTTTTTGTGTGCATGGGAGAAAGTATTTGACAGAAGCAACCGGATGCATTATAGTATCTTTGAAAGTACAAACAGCAAAAACAGTGATCTTTCGGGATCCGTTGCAGTAATGTATGAGACCTGGCAGCAGTCAGCTTTCTGTGGGCGTGACGGCTGCAAAGGATGAGCGGGAAATGGCCTGGTCAGGCCGGCGTATGCTGTGTTCGGCAGCAGCGCGGATCAGCAATTGGAACAGCAAAACGAATAGGGATAGTCCGTAGTCTGCCCGTATGCCGGAATGCGATACGGGAGTTTATGCGGTAATCCTGTTCAAGAGCGTGTTTTGCGTAATGTTTAAGGCGAAGGATGTTTTTACACGGAAAGGAGTTTTTTATGGTTACAAAAGTATATACCGGTGCCATTACCGGCATTGACTGCCGTATGGTCTGCGTGGAAGTGGATGTCTCGAACGGTCTGCCGCAGCTCGAAATGGTAGGGCGGCTCTCATCGGAGGTGCGGGAAGCGGAGAAGCGGGTACGGGTGGCACTGAAAAATACAGGGATCACCCTGCCGCCGCAGCGGATCACGGTGAACCTGGCACCGGCCGATCTGTATAAGGAAGGCACGCAGTATGACCTGGCCATCGCGATCGGCATGCTGGCTTCCGCGGGGATGCTGCCGGCAGAGAGTGTGCAGGGCATATTTATTGCGGGCGAATTGGGACTGCAGGGGGATTTGGGACCGGTGCGCGGTATACTGCCCATGGTACTGGAAGGCAGGGGGCAGGGGTTTAAGCGTTTCCTGCTTCCGGAAAAGAATGCCAAAGAAGGCGCTGCAGTAAGCGGGATTGAGGTGGTCGGACTGGGCAGCCTGCGGGAAGTATACCGCTATCTGGGCTTGCCAGGAGAGGTGCAAGATCGGGAATATCCGCCCGTCAGGGAAGAATCGTGGCAGGCAGAATGCGGATTGGCAGAGGATTTTGCGGATCTGTACGGGCAGGAAACGGTCAAGCGCGTGATGGAGATCGCGGCGGCGGGCTTTCATAATGTATTGATGATCGGACCGCCGGGCGCAGGCAAGACTATGGCTGCAAGACGCCTGCCGGGGATACTGCCGCCGATCACGGAGGAAGAAAGCCTGGAAGTTTCACGGATCTACAGTGTGGCAGGCTTATTGGGGGAGGAACGTACCCTGGTAAAGACCAGGCCTTTTGTGGCGCCGCATCATTCCGCTACGCTGCAGGCACTGGCCGGGGGCGGGCGCATACCACGGCCGGGACTGATCAGCCAGGCGCATAAGGGTGTGCTGTTTCTGGATGAGGTGGTGCACTTTTCTTCGGCAGCGCTGGAGGTTTTGCGGCAGCCTATGGAGGAGAAGAAACTGATGATCGCGCGCAGCACGGCCAGTTATGAGTTCCCGGCGGACTTTATGCTGGTAGCGGCGCTGAATCCCTGTCCGTGTGGAAATTATCCGGATACGGCACGCTGCCGCTGTACGCCGCAGCAGGTGCGGCGTTATCTGGGGAGGCTGTCGGGCCCTCTGCTGGACAGGATCGATCTGTGCGTGGAGATGGGGCGTATGAATGTGCAGGAGTTTCATGGCAAAGCCGGGGACAAAATACAGCATGGCAGCATAACAATGCGGGAGCGCGTCATGGCAGCCAGGCAGAAACAGCAGGAACGATTGGAAGGAACCGGGCTGCAGTTTAACGCGCAGATGGGGGTAAAAGAATTAGAACGGCTCGTACCGCTGGGGCAGCGGGAACAGGCGTTTATCGATCAGGTGTATGAAAAACTGCACTTAAGCCTGCGCTCTTACCATAGGATCATCAAAGTGGCGCGTACCATAGCGGATCTGGAGGATGCGGAAAATATAGCGCTGAAGCATATTCAGGAGGCGCTGTGTTACAGAGGGGCAGAGGACCGGTATTGGGGATGAAAAAGGAGGCAGAATATTATGGAAAAAAGACTTTATCAGTTATATCTTGCGGAACTGGCCTATGCCATGCCGGGACAGGTACGTATACTGCTGCATGATCTTGGCAGCGCGGAAGAGATCTGGAAACTGACGGAACGGGAGATCAGCCGGATCGATTATCTGAAAGCGGAACAAAAGGCGGAAATGACTGCGGCAAAACAAAGGGGGCTGCCGGCGTATAAACTGGAGGAAGCAGTCAAAAAGGGGATAGAGATGGTATGCATGGAGGACGCCGCTTATCCGGAGCGCCTGCGTCATATCGCCGCACCGCCTTATATGCTGTTTTATAAAGGAAGGCTGCCGGAGGAAACTGTCAGGCATGTGGCTGTGATCGGAGCCAGGAGATGCAGTGATTACGGGCGGCGTGCGGCAGCCTATTTTGGAAGGGAACTGGCAAAAGCCGGCGTGCCGGTGATAAGCGGGCTGGCAGTGGGGATCGACGGCTTAAGCCAGGCGGCATGCGTGGCGGAAGGCGGTGTAAGTTACGGTGTGCTGGGATCCGGTGTGGATATCATCTATCCGGCAGGAAACCGGGAACTGTATCACGCAGTGCAGGAAAAAGGCGGTATTATCAGCGAGTACCTGCCGGGGACGGTAGCGGCAAGCTGGCATTTTCCGCAGAGAAACCGGCTGATCTCGGGGTTTGCGGATCTGGTGCTGGTGGTGGAAGCAAGGGAGAGGAGCGGTACGTTTATCACGGTAGATTTTGCGCTGGAACAGGGCAGAGAGGTGTTTGCCGTACCGGGACGCGTGGGGGATAATCTAAGCCTGGGGTGCAACCGGCTGATCCGGGACGGGGCAGGGATCGCCACCTGCGCGGAAGATATTCTGCTTGAACTGAAGCGGCAGGAGGGCAGCAGAACCTGCGAGGCGGTGCTGGCAGCAGAAAACCATGGGAAGAAGCAGCCAAAGGCGAAAGTGCAGGATGGACTGACGACAGGCCGGGAGCAGGCGGAAAAATGGACGGAAGGAATCCGGCCGCAGGTACGTCAGGTCTTGTTGGATGCGCCGGCTTCTGCAGAGGAACTGTATCAAAAGACCATGAGCGGGAATGGGAACATCCAGGAACTGCTGGCGGAAATGATGCTGCTGGAGATCGAAGGGCTGGTTGTCTGTAAAGGGGGGATGTACGAGTTGTACTGAAATTATGCACAAGGCATGACGATATTTTTGTAAAAAATAGAAAAAAATGTCTTTAGTCTTTCCAAGTGAAGATTTTTATGGCATAATAAAGCGGTATAAGTGTGCATATCGGAGCGGATATGTGTATTTTGCATGATGATTTGATCGCATTTGAGCAAAAAGACAGGAGGCAGTGGGGGAATGGCACTATTTGGCAGTGGCGGACAGAAGCTTTTTGGTGAGAAAAAGCGTTTGGGAGAGCAGTTGATCGATGATGGACTGATCACCCAGCAGCAGTTGGATCAGGCGCTTGCGGAACAAAAGGAAAAGGGGGGGCGTTTAGGGGAAACCCTTATGGCTCTGGGTTACATGTCCGCAGAGAGTTTCAGCGCTTTTTTTCAAAAGGCATACGGTATCAGCGCAGTTAAAGATGAGCAGTTAAAGAATTTTAATCAGGATATACTGCAATATGTGGATGAGAAGCTGATCCGCGAAAAAAGAGTATTTCCATTTGGCGGAGAAGGGAATACACTGTATGTTGCCATGGCGGAGCCGAACAACCTGGGCATTATCGATGATATCGAAATGGCTACGGGGATGTCGGTGGAAGCGTATTATGCGCCCCAGACATCAATAGACCAGATCCTGGATAAACTGTACGGCAAAAAGTCCAATATGGAGGCGGCTGATCAGTTTATCGAGCAGTATAAGAGTGAATTTGGCGATAACGAGGATAAGGAAGAAGAGGATACGGTCGGAGAGTCACCGATCGTAAAGATCGTGCGTGCCATGATCCAGCAGTCTGTGCGTGAGGGTGCATCCGATATCCATATCGAGCCGATGGAAAAACAACTTCGTGTCCGCAGCCGTGTGGACGGCATGCTGCAGGAGGATGCGGTTTATCCGTTGGATCTTCTGGGAGCCATGACATCACGTATCAAGATCATTTCCGGATTGGATATTTCCGAAAAGAGAAAACCGCAGGACGGCCGTCTGACGTATGTGGTAGACGGCGTAGAGTTTGATGTCCGTGTTTCTATCCTTCCTACTGTATATGGAGAAAAGACCGTCATGCGTCTTACCAAGAAACAGGGTCTGACGCAGGAAAAGAAATATCTTGGTCTGTATCCGGATGATGAGGCGCGTCTGGACGGTATCATGAACAACCCGCACGGGATCATCCTGGTAACAGGACCTACCGGTTCCGGTAAGTCCACTACCTGTTACACGGTATTGAATGAACTGAACAAACCGGATGTCAATATCATTACGGTAGAGGATCCTGTCGAGGCAAATATCGCAGGCATCAATCAGGTGCAGGTAAATGTAAAGGCGGGACTGACATTCGCATCGGCACTTCGTTCCATCCTCCGTCAGGATCCGGACATTATCATGATCGGTGAAATCCGAGATGGCGAAACGGCGCAGATCGCCGTGCAGGCATCCATTACAGGCCATCTGGTGATCTCGACACTGCATACAAACTCGACTTCGGCCTCGGTTACCCGTCTGATCGATATGGGCGTGGAGCCTTACATGATTGGTGATGCGGTCGTGGGCATCATCGCGCAGCGTCTGGTACGCCGCTTGTGCCCGGACTGCAAGGTGCCGCACGAAGCGACACAGCAGGAAAAGATCCTTTTGGACTATCCGCTGGATAAACCGCTTACGATCTATGACCCGGGCGGGTGTGAAAAATGCGGTAACGGATATAAGGGGCGCCGTGCTATATATGAGATCATGCCGATCTCTGCGGCAATCCGCCGTGTGCTGCATGATACGGTAACTGCGGAACTGATCGAGCAGGCAGCAGTGTCGGAAGGCATGAACACGCTGCGCATGGCAGGCGCCAGGAACGTGATCGAGGGGATCACGACAGTGGCGGAGATGGTGCGTGTGGCTTACGATATGGATGCACAGACTGCGGCAACGCAGAGTTTAAATACCGGGGATGGCACGGAAGGTGCTGCGCAGGCATAATAAATATTATTTATCATTATTATAAAGAAAAGGTGGAGGGCTTATGGCACAGTATGTTTACAAGGTGATCACCCCGGCCGGCAAGGAAAAAAAGGGGACGCTGGAAGCAAAATCGCGGGATGCCGCGATGACGATGCTCAAACAGGACAGGAACGTAGTAGTGAGCTGCGAGGAAGGGACAGGCTTAAAAACGCCGATCGACTTTCTCTCAAAAGGGAAAAAGATCCAGCCGCGTGATTTCGCGTTGTTCTGTCATCAGTTTGCATCGATCAACGGTGCCGGTGTAAGCGTGGTGGATTCGTTCATGATGCTGGCGGATCAGACGGAAAATGAGGCGCTGGCGGCGGCAATCAAAGATGTGCACACCAGTATTTCCAAAGGTGAAACATTGGCAAATTCCATGCGCAAGCAGTCCGGTGTATTCCCGGAGATGCTGGTCAACATGGTAGAAGCCGGTGAGGCATCCGGTTCCCTGGAGGCGGCATTTGACCGTATGGCGGTTCAGTTTGAAAAAGACGCCGCGCTGCAGCAGGCGGTGAAAAAAGCCGTGACATACCCGATCATTTTGATCGTTGTCATGGTAGCGGTTATCTTTATCGTCATGACTTTCGTTATCCCGACGTTCATGAACATGTTTGCAGATCTGGATGTGGAAATGCCTGCGATCACGATGGCAGTCATCCATATTTCCGATTTCTTCGTTGCGTGGTGGTGGCTGATGATCATTCTGGTGGTCGGCCTGATCTTTGGCTGGAAGGCATATGCATCCACGGATTCCGGCAAGGAGATCACGTCATCGCTGGCGTTGAAGATTCCGGTACTGGGGCCGGTAAAGACCAAATCCGCCTGTGCGAGACTGGGGCGTACATTGTGTACACTGCTGGCAGCCGGCGTGCCGATGGTAGATGCGATCGAGATCACGGGACGGTCCATGGAGAACCTGCTGTACAAGCGTGCCATGAAAGAGGCAAAAGACCAGGTAATGCGAGGTGTTCCGCTGTCCAAACCGTTAAAGAGCAGCGGTCTGTTCCCTTCCATGGTAGTACATATGGTGGCGATCGGTGAAGAGACCGGTAATATTGAAGCCATGCTGGAGAATGTGGCGCAGTATTACGAAGACGATGTGCAGCTGGCAACAGAGCAGATGATGACGATCCTGGAACCCGCGATCATAGTAGTAATGGCAGTAGTAGTTGGTTTCCTGGTCATCGCAATCCTGAGCCCTATGTTCACACTTTACGATGCATTGTCCTAAACGAATATTGTTGGTGTAACTGGCAGGCTTCCGCTGTTCCGGGAGCCTGCTTTATTTGGGGGATTTTCGGAAAACGAACAATCGTATTAAAGAAGACACTTTTTTTTGTGCAAATTGACTGACAGATACAAATTGACTATGTTTTTTAAGTTTGTTATAATTCTCATAAGTGGGTATATGGGTTTTTTTGATGACAATTTGCGCAGGCGTATGTTTTGGGGCTTTAGCACATCGATATGCAGCGTACAAGATCGCGTTGGGGCCGGAGCCGGAGGAGGAAGATGAAAAGGCGATGCAGGCGGCCTATGCTGCACGTCGGTTTTCCTGGCAAAAGTTCTTAAGTTATGGGGAGAGCAGAAGAAGGGCGGAGAGATACTTCTTTGCAGTGTGTTCAGCCGGTATATGGGGGATTTTTCTGAAAATCTTTGGACTGGATTGGACTTTTCCGTTATATGCGCTGACAGTCAGCATTTTAATGGCTCTTTCTCTGGTAGATACGGAAATACAGGAACTTCCGCCGGAACTGAACCTTTTGACAGGTATTTTAGGCGCACTGCATTTGATGACGGATATAGGCAATTGGGCAGAGTATCTGATCGGTGCGGTTTTGGTCAGCGGAATGTTATTTCTGATCGGTTTGCTCCGTTTTCGCGGGCAGGAGGCCATGGGGGGCGGGGATGTCAAACTGATGGCGGCACTGGGACTTCTGCTTGGGTGGAAGAAGATACTGCTGGTATTGGTGATCGGTTGCATCCTCGGTACTGCAATTCATTTGACTTTGATGCTTTTTGCAAAAAAAAGCAATCGACTGGCATTTGGACCGTATCTGGCAATGGGCGCATTGGTTACCATGTGCTTTGGACAGCAGATTATAGATTGGTATATTGGTTTTTTGACTGCCGCGATCCGGTAAAGGCAGCATCAATGAGGGGGCGAGACCGGCTGGACCGGCTTTGTACCATAAACACATTTAAAATGAAAGGGGAACAGCAGGGATGGCCAGTAAGGTATTGACTATCTACATCTCATCGGACGCGATCCGTGTTGCTGAGATGCAGAAGAACAACAACAAAACGGTAGTCCTTAGTAACGCAGCAGAAATCGCAACACCGGCGGGATGCTTTAACGATGGCTATATCGTTGATGTGACGGCTGCGGCGGAAGCGATCAGGCAGGCGATATTCGGACGGGGATTTGCCGCGAAAGAGGTAATCTTTACGATCGCCAGCAAAAAGATCGCAAGCAAGGAAATCGAGGTTAATTATTTTAAGAACTCAAAGAAATTGGGGCAGATTCTGCAGGCGAATTCGGGTGAGTATTTCCCGATGAGCAATTCCGGTGATTATCTGTTTGCGTATTCCATTCTTGAGGATTATATGACAGAGGATGGACGCAAGTACCGTGTGTCGGCCGTGGCTGCACCGATGGATCTGGTAAAGGGATATTACGAGATCGCAGAGGAACTGAAACTGAAGGTTCAGTCCATTGACTATTTCGGAAACTCGGTTATCCAGCTGCTTTCCCTGCAGATGCAGGAAGGGCGCATCGATCTGGTTCTTCAGATTGAAAAAGATGCTACTTACGTAAATGTTATGCGTGGTAAAGTGCTCGTCTTACAGCGTAGTGTCAACTATGGTAAGAATGCCGTTATCAACGCGTTGATGGATGTCAAGAAGATCTCCGAGAAGGATGCCAAGACGCTTCTTTCCAATGAAGCATTGCTGGATCAGCATGTTACCGCGGATGAATATGCGCAGACGGTGTCTTATCTGGTAAACGGTATCGGGCGTGCAGTTGAGTACCACAGACAGAAAAACCCGGGCGAACTGCTGCAGGGCATCAAGATCTTTGGTGAAGGTTCTGCAATCGCCGGCATTGAGAAGATCTTACAGCGGGAGTTGGGCGCTCCGGTGGAACATTTTGATACCCTGGTCGGTGTTTCCATTAAAGGCCAGGCTGCATTGACAGCAGAAGAAGTGCTCCGCTATCTGCCGAATATCGGTTCCGTGATCGATCCCATGAACCTGAATATCGGTTCGTCGAAGAAATCTCTGATCGAATCTTCAGACCTGATCAAGTATATGAAGTATGCGCTGATCGTGGCTACGGTGGGCTCGGCAGCATTTGCAGGTATTACCGCATATCAGCACAAGAAGGTTATGGATCGGCAGGCTGAATTGGAGGCAAAGATCAAGTCTATCGAGGATATCGAGTTGATCGCGCAGGATTACGAGAGAGCGCAGGCGGAATATCAGCAAGTGAAGAGTTTCGAGATATCTACACATGATGATAATGAGATGATCTTGACATTTATTGCGGATGCAGAACGGCTTTTACCTTCTGAATCCTATATGTCTAGTATCACCTTTACATCGGGAAGTGTTGATTTTGATATTACTTCCGGCTGGCACGAGGTTACCAAGAACGAGGTTGCAGATGCGATGGTAGAAATTGCCGCATTAGATTATGTACAGAATTTTAAAATTCCTTCTATCGCGGAGTCGTATAAAGTCTTGATCGTAATCGGATATGATGAAGAAGGGAATCCGATTTTCCTGACGGATACTTATGACAGCACTGGAAGTGAAGAAGAGTCGGAGGAATTGGATGGACTTGATGAGATCAAGGACATTAAAACAGATGAAGGTGTACTTGTTGAGTATGAAGAGGGAATGCTTTTAGATGGTCTTGATTATTCGCTGATGACTATGCGCCAGGTGACTTATTCTGCAAGTTGTCATATTTCGAGACCGGTGGAGGTTGATCCTGATGTAGAAGGCGATACATCAGAGGAAGGAGGTGCACAGTAATGTTTAATCTTTCTGACAGAGACACAAAAATAATAATGATTTTACTGATTATTGCTGTGATTGCGCTACCTTATGTTTTTTACACAAAAGATACGCGAGAGTATATCGAAATCCAACAGGCGAAAAATACTCAGTTGGAGGAGAGGTATAATCAGTTACAGGAAATGAATAAGAATCGGGAGTGGTATTTAGCGGAAACGGCACGATTAGATGAGGCGCGTGACGAGTTAATAGCATCATTTCCGGCAGATATTCGTCCTGAGAATTACACAATGTTCCTATTGAATATGGAATATAATTCTACGATGAATGCCTTGGAAAAAATGGAAGAAATTGCCGAAAATGAAGAATTACAGAGACCGGGGATGTCAGGAATTGATGGCAATACTACTGTATTCATAGATACAGTTTCCTATGGAGACAATGATATTTTGCCTATTTCAGAGGATGGGGCTGAAAATCCGCTTAGTGGCGTAGTCAATACATCTCAGTTGACCTATTATTGCTATTATGACGGCCTAAAATATATGTTAGATTATATCTTGAACTATCAGGATCCTATGATCTATAAATCTATTGATATGGCATTTGACAATAGCAGCGGTATTGTATCGGGTTCGATCTCGCTGGATCAGTATGCGATAGCGGGGTTAGGAAGAGAATTGCCTCCTGCTGATATTTGGCCGGATTTGGACGAGTTTGATATTCGTGGTAATGTTGAGGATGGTATTTTTGGACCACTTGATCCGGAAAGTTTGCATTCCAGAATTGAGGCTGAGGAGTTGGCTGCGGAAAGTGCAGAGGAGGAGTTGCCTGTCGTGGAAAGCGAGGAAATAGCACAATAAGTGGAGTATTTATAGTCTCGCCCTCAATATGAGGGTGAGACTGTAAAGTTGTTATTTGAATAAGTTTTCTTTGAGGTAAAAGGGAGGAATTTGGTGATGAAGAAAAAAAATAATCGAAATCGAGGTGTAACACTGTTTGAAGTAATGATTGCAGTTGCACTGTTTGCAATTATTATCACACCGGTTATGAATTCTTTCATCACAGCAATAAAGGTGAATATGAAGTCGCGTCAGGTGATGATAGCGACAGATGTTGCACAGTCTATTATGGAAGGCTATTCAGGAAAAACCTATGTTGATGTGTGGAAAGGAATGCAGTTATCAGTATCTCCGTTTACTTACGATGGAGACACAGCCAATGGGAAGTGGGCATTTTCTACAATTAATGAGGGTTTTTTTAATCATGGACATTCAAAAGAATTAGGGACAGCAGGTTTTCCGGCAACTTATATTTCTGATATTACAAATGAGGGATATACTTTAAGCCCAATAGTGGCTGATTTGGATATTAATAAAGTGATCTCTACAGAGGCGGTAAGAAGTCTGAAAGCGAGGATTGCATCAGAGGGAAGACCTTTAGATCCGTATTTGGATACGGCAGAGGGGAGCGCAAAACCATATGAAGCATCGGATGGTAGGCCGCTTTCAACCGATAAATTGATTTATTTTGGCAGATCAGAGGCGGAGTATGTAGCGGCGACGGGTGAAGAGGCCGTTCCGATGATGATATATATGGTTTATAATCGAATTCAGAAAGACAATCATTTTTACGATGCTGTGGTATCCTTTACGCCAAATGCGCAGAATGCAGGTAAGGATGCGTTGGATAATGATTGGCTTGTGCCCGGAACGACTGATGTAAAGAATGATGACTATTTTTCTTATAAGGTGAGAGTGACGGTATATGAGTATCAGTATTATGGAAATGATCCTGTTACGGGGGATCCATTGGGATTGAGCGAAGATGGAGCATTATGGCCCAGCCGTTTTGAAACAGTAAATGGAGTAGAGGTTTTTGAAGGTGCGCCGGTTGCCATTATGGAATCTGGCATTCAATATAAATAAGGGAGGAGAAGGCTATGAAACGAATGAGAAGAAACGATGGCGCAGCATTGGTCGCGGTTTTGATCGGAGTCCTGTTTATCACAATTCTGGCCAGTTCTTTATTGTATATGTCGACTTTGAATTTTCAGATGAAAAAGATGCGTTATTCTGCAACGGATAACTTTTATACTGCCGAGTTTGCATTGGAGGATATGCTTGCGCAGATGCGGCAGAAAACAGAAATGCACTCGGATTCTTTGTCGACTTATGAGGAACTGGTTGCATTGCTGAAAGGACCTGTAATCAATGGATATCAGCATTTTAATGAAGAAAATCTGCGGGATCTGATCAGTATTGATGGACGTAAGTACAATACTGATGTTGTTACGGGGGCTCCGGTAGTCGAAGGTGTGAAAGGAATCAAGGTGAGTACTATCTACCGTGAAGCCAATGCTTCCGATGATCATTTGAAAGACTATGGTGCTATTACACGCAATACCTATGAAGATACTGGAAGTAGTATTATTTTACATGGAATAGAGGTTACAGTTACAACGGATGATGAGCATGGAAACTATGAGAGTTCTATCTCGATGGATCTTGAATTTGCCTTTCCTGAGTATGCAACAAAGAAAAGTGGTTCAGTAAGTGATTTCAGTATTTTGAGTGATTCACCAATATTTGCGAATGAAGGTACGCATGTATTTACGGGCAGTATGTATTGCCGAGCAAACGGAAATGGTGATACAGGTGAGAAGAATGCGATGAGAATAGGATCTAAGGGGCTTGTAAGTTTGATTGGACCTTTTGCGTTCTTTCAAGGGAATGTTCAAGTGGATGATTATGGCACTTTATTTATCAGCGGGGATGCGTATATAAATGGTAACTTTAATCCGAGCAATAAAGCGACTGTTATTGTATCAGGGAATTTGTATGTGCGCGGCCGTATTACAAACAGGGGGGTGATACGTACTTCACCGGGAGCCACAGTAAGTTATGATGATAGTACGGTAGACTGGGAGTATTACGATAATAACTTTGGCTCAGGTTTAGCGCATCAAATTACTAATGAGTATTTCCATATTTTTCTTGATCCAACAAATGGAACGATAGCTGGTATTGCTGGAAAAAGGAATGATTTGCAATTAGATTCCAGGCAGTTCAGACAGGTTTTAGGAGATAACAATCTTGAGATTACGGATACAGTGGATGGAAAGACTGTCACTGTTGCATATACGACCAAAACCGCTGATAATACTGCATATGAAAATGCACTGGTATTTAGTTTTAATGGAATGTCGATGAGAAATACAAGTAAAAATTCGACAATAATCAATATTGGCAGTAAGAATGATAGTGCACCGTGCATTAAATTCACGGATAATCCTTCTGCGGCTAATATTGCGTTTGGTCATATGGATGAGGAGTCATTCCAGGCCGCTCAAAAAATTTTCTTCCCTGGAGCGTTGGCATCGCTTCCATGGAATGCTAGTTTGGGTAAGTTTAGTTTTGCGCATGGTGGAAACACATCCCTGATTGAGCCGGATACCAGTGCCGGTGCAGAAACTAATCAATATATTTTAAAAAATGCTTCTGGGGCTGTGGTGGATAAGTTAATACTATATACTCATGAAGGTGATAATCAGCAGCCATATTATAGATCTTTAAATAAAGGAACTGATGGATATGTACAATATATTCCTTCTGGCAGTTTAATTTCATCGGATATGGGTGATGTGATGGATCGCTTTTATGCAGGTATCAGCGGAGGTTCCGCCAGCAGTGGTGGCGGTGGTGGTAATTTAAAGGCTACTCCGACTATAATCATCACGCACTGGACAAAAGAATGATAGGAGGAAGGGGAATGAGTCGAAACAATTCCAATAAAGGTTTTACTCTGATTGAGTTGCTTTTGGTGATGTCCATTTCTTTGTTGCTCTTGAGTTTGGTATTAATATCATTTAATGTGGTGAATAATGCAAATTTAAACAAGGCAGCGCGCAGGCTGGAAAATGTGATCAGGCTCTCACGGACACGGAGCATGGCTAAAGGCACAGAGGCAGGGAAATTAAAACTTTATATGCAAAATGGAAATCTGTATGCAGTGATAGGGGAAGATGACAGTCCACAGTTGATCTGTAATGGTGGGATTCAGGTGAAGGGAATGTCCACATCGGATTATGATCTCAGGGTAGGTGGTGTGGCATTAAACGGACTTCCGGATGGAAATGTAATTAAATTTTCAACATCTGGTATAGTGCAGACATTTAGTGGAACGCCTGTTATGAACAAGTTTATATTGAATAAGGGAAATCGCAGTTTTGAAGTTATTCTCTATACAGAGACCGGTAATGTTGAAACAAATATGTTTTAGGCAGATAAAAAGGAAAGGAGGAGAAGATGAAAAATAACAAGGGTTATTCGCTGGTAGAGTTGATAATAGCCGTGGCAATATTGCTTATTGTGATGGCTGAGGTGGGAGCATTGATGATTAACAGTCAGCGGATTTATCGAAATGGTTTTTATGAGGTAAATCTTCAGGAAGAAGCGCAGCAGGTAGTGCAGCAAATCGAGGATCTGATGCTCAATTCTACTGATGGAGTGGATTATAATACCGTAGAACATAACGGAATTTATTCTGATGTGATCATTATAGATACATCTGTGCCGCATCTTACAACAACAGGAGTGCCGAATGGGGATTATGATACGGTACACTATGAGATAGGTCTTGCCTTTGATGTAAATGATGGTAGTGGTCTGCTTCCCGGAGGTGATCCGATACGTTCTGATGCTGATTATGGTACAGATCGGCATCCGTTTGAGACGCTGATAATGGCGCGTACAGTAAATGGTTCGACCACTTATGCAACCATGGCAGAGGGGGTGCGTGCGATCCATTTGGGTGTTACTAAGACAACTGATGATACAGGTAGTGATATTGAATATTTGACAAATTATGCAAAAGCAGATTATGTAACACTTACCGTAGAAATGCAGAATATGCAATATTCTTATTCTACGGAGTCATCAGCAGCAAGTATTTTTTTAAGAAACCGTCCAAACACTAGGCCAAGCAGGCCGACCACAAGTCCGGAGAGTGGGGCAAACTCTGAGGCGGTAACGATCAATGTGCTCAGGGTGCATGAATATGATCTGAATGATTATGTGGGAAGTGAATTTAGGTATTTCAAGTTTGAAAATTCACAGAATTTTTATGAGTTTTTTGGCTCCGGTGGTACGGATGAGAAGCATTGGCTTCGTGTAAAATTGTCAAATAATATGAAAGCTAATTGGACATCAACATCCAGTGGAGTTAAGGTGGTATGTTCGCCGTATGCAGACTTTCATGATTCTATTAAGATTGCTCTGTATACAGAGGCTGTTCAGCAGGTAATAGGATATCCGATGTATGGTTCTAATGCGTATTCAGAACCGTTTGGTAGTGTGTTTCCTGTCAAGGGGATTTGTGTCTGTGAGAGTTGTGTAAAGGTACATTCAATGGAACCACAGTTGTATTTGAAAAAATGGATTTATGATCAGGACGAAGTAATCCATATTGATACAAGAGGAAAATATGCGTTAAAAGATAATAGTGGTGCGGCAGTGATGTATGTTGATCTTCAAAATCTTCCGGATGATGAGCCTGTTGTTGATAATTTATGGATTTCAAAATTAATGCAGGATGCCGGGGTTGATAGAGATGATCATGTGTATTCATGTGATATTCCCTTGAATACAGGTGAAGATCTTTATTATCAAGGCTATACCTATAGCGGTACGGGGGAGAGATATAAGGATTCGGATTCGCTTCATGACTATATAGCAGGGGATGAACAGCATATGTGGAAGATGCAGGATACAAAAACAGTGAGGTATTCGGTTGTTTCTACGGATAATTCTAATGCAGTTATATTACAATTTGGAGATCAAATTACTTCAGGACAGAATTATTGGGATTATGTAGTCGACCAGTCTGAGGGATATGTACGGATGATGGTTCGTTTGAAGTATGATCCAGCAAAATGCGACGACATGATCTATATATTTGGTTATTATTATCCTAAGGATACAGGTACTGCAGCGCAGCATAAGAAACTGTTGGATCTTATAGCAGCAAGTAATGAGGATGGTGACTTTGGTACGGAGTATTCAGTTGTAATCACAACACCGACTACGACTCCCAGACCGACAGCTTCACAGACATTGTCGGATACCCCTGATCAGGAGTATGGTAGCGGGAACTATGGTCCAATCAGTTTCGCAGGACAGTTTCA
Source organism: Lachnospiraceae bacterium (assembly GCA_017471325.1). Classification (GTDB taxonomy): domain Bacteria; phylum Bacillota; class Clostridia; order Lachnospirales; family Lachnospiraceae; genus NK4A136. Next base: position 22,719 of record JAFUUX010000162.1, read on the forward strand.
TGCACCTGGAACAGATGGGGCTTGGAGTGGTATTATCAGGATCACAAAGAATAACAGTGATTCTGTAACGATTAAAGCATATACTGGAACTAATCCGAACCAGATAGGTACTTTTACGATCACTAGAAACCCGGATGGTACATTTACGATAAGTGCTAATAGTAATGATGATCGTCACTTTACGACCGGTGAGGCACTTAACGGCAGTTGGGGAAGTGCGGATTCAAATGCACTTAACAATAATGGATCGGTGGTCATGAATGATACAATGAAAGCCGGTATTGCATCTCGTTTTGGATTTACCTTTAACCAGGGGGCGGGTGCGGCAACACCGGCACCTACCGCAACAGCAGCACCTACGGCTACGACGGCACCAACCGCTACGACTACACCGGCACCGACTGCAACTCCGACACCGGTAGCAGGTGTTACTGGAGAAGGAGATTACGGTGCAGTGGACTTTGCTGGTACATTTATTGAGAGGGGAACATCTGGTAATGGTGTAATGTCTGCAACGGCAAATGCAGATGGTTCAACTACAATTGGTTTATTGTATCAGCAGTGGAACGATGGTGTTGTGAAAGTGTGGAAGAATTCGGATGGTACCTATGATATCCAGGGAATAAATAATGGTGGTAGTGTAATAGGTAATGCGCTTAGTTCTAAAGGGGTATCATTTGATTGGACACCGATTCATGGTGGACAGAGATTTACACTTTCATCGGATATGATTAGTGCACTGCA
>JAFUUX010000163.1 GCA_017471325.1 Lachnospiraceae bacterium
ATTTTCCCAGTTTTCCACCACCGGCGATCTCTACGATCGTCAGCACGCAGTCTGTCCTGGCCGGATCGAAACGCACGGCCCGCATCCGTTCCGAAAGCGGGATATGCACCTCCAAAGTATGGTCGGCACGCTTTTCCACCTGCGGGAACATGCTGTCGGCTTCGGAAAAGCCTTTTCCGTAATCAAAATATACCTGCGCCTCAAAAAACTGCTGCCGGTTTACATTTTTTGCCTCCCAGATCTGCATCATCCATTCCCGCACGGCCACTTCCCGTCCCAGCAGCACATTCAAGCGCCCCAGCGGCACACGCGCCCCGGCTGCCTGCTGCTGAAACGCTGCCTCTGCCTTTTCCATCGTCTGTTCATCAAAGTGTTCCGGCGCGATATGCAGCCAGTCAAACAGATCCTCTTTCTTTAACTGCTTCCCCTCCGCATTGTCCGACAGATATACGTAAAGCGCGCGCCGCACCACTTCCTCCACCGGCCGCGCCTCTTCCACCGTCCATTCGTAGTCGATCAGCTGCCATTCCCCATCCCTGATCAGCAGGTTGGGAAAGATCATATCCAGATCCGTCACCTTTTCTTTTGCATGATAAGCGGCCAGTTCGTAATACTTCCGCAGCAGACCTTCTATATCCGCCATGGCATTTTCCCTGATCTTTTGATTCAGCAGGTATTCCAGCGTCTCTCCCGTTAAAAACGGAAAACACAGCCCCTCGCCTTCCGCTGTGCGCTTCACCGGACATACCGTCAGGCCGCTGCCTTCATAGCGCTGCGCCAGCAGTTTTCCCGCGCGCTCGATCGCCGTGATGTGACCCGCCGCCGCTTTTGTGCAGGGGTACTTTTCCACACTGCTGCGGCCATCCGCAAGGGTTACGATATCCGTGCGGATCGCACATGCCGCATCCCTGTCATTGGAATACTTGCTGTAGACCACCTCTGGCGCGCCGCCCAGTACTACCAGATAGGAATTGGAAAACAGCGGGAACACCCCTTCCCGGATCACGCCGTCAAAGGCCCGCTGCTCATCAAACATGGACATCCGGTCCCTGTCCAGATGCAGCAGGTTGTTACTCAGTTCCCCTTCCTGTGGCAGCCGCCGGTCGGAATACAGAGTGGTCATGAATTTGTAGTCCGGATAGGGATAATAGAAATGCGCCTCCTTATAGCCCGACTGCCGGAAGATCTGCTCCAGCGCCGGACGGCTGAAAGTCTGCGCCGGCCCGCCCGCCGGATAATCCTCGATCCCGGAATAATAACTCCCCAGATGATCCTCCGCCGCACCGGCAAAATATTTCATTCCGAGGCGGTTTTCGATCGCCACCACTACTTTCCCGTATGCCCCGGCATGCTTTCGGATGATCTCCATAAATCTCCTGTGGGGCTGCGCATCATGGATATAACTGCCGGCATATTCCAGCACACCGATCAGAAAGATGTAGTCATAGTCCGTATCCAGCGCGGGCTCGATATCCTCAAAATTCCCCACCAGGATCGTCATGTTTGCAGCATCCTGATGACGGTACGCATTGATCAGGCTGCGCTTTTGGGACAGTTCCACACAGGTGAGCGTTCCCGCTTTTTGCGCCAGCGCGCCGGAAATGGCGCCGCAGCCGGCGCCGATCTCCAGGATCTTTGCGCCTTTTGGAATGCGCAGCCAGGATATGATGTTTTCCCGCAGATCGGATAAATGGTACAGCACCGGCCAGTTTTTCCGCTCTGCTATGATCTGCGGATACTCCTCCCGTGCATGGTTCTGTACGATCTGCAGCAGATCATCCTCCACCGCTCCGTCACTATACAGATCCTCCCCCGGATAAAAACGCAGATCCAGCGTCACGGAACCAATCTTTTCGATATTGTTTTCTGACATTTTATCTGCCATGTTTCCTTCCCTGCCTTATACCAGAAGTTCTTATATATCCGTATTTTGGATATTGATGCAGCATACAGGATGCCGTTTATTTATTCGCGCACCCGCTCTAAATATCCCTCACCGTGATCCTGGAATTCATATCGTAAAAGCCTACGGTATTTTTCTCCGAAACCACCGTCAGCTGCAGCGCGTCGTACAGCCTGTGGTATACTGTAAAATCATCCCCCTCATAACCGGTCACCCCAAAGGAAAGCAGGTACTCCCCGCCCTGCAGGTCCACCTGCTGCGTAAAAGTGATCTCCTTCTTTTCCCCTGCTTTACAGGGCTCCAGAAATGCTTTTTCAAACATGGTATTGGTGCCCGTGATCTCGGTGCCCTTTACATCCTTAAAAGAAAGCGCAAAGATCGGCGCCGGCACGTCCTGCCGGATCTCAACCCTCATATGTACGGTGCACGCATTGCCCTTCATCACGGCATTGATGCGCCGCCCCTCCGGATCCGTCACAAACACCTCCGTGATCTGCGCCTTGCCTGAGCCGTATTCCAGCGCCTCCACATCCTCGATATTTTCCGGCGTTTTCTCCAATGCTTCCTGCACCACTTCCGCAGGTGCCTCATACTGCCCCACCAGCACCTGCTTGTAAATATCCAGCATGGCCTTGGGCGCGCCCTCTCCCAGTTTCTTTCCTTTTTCCAGCAGGATCACGCGGTCACAGTATTTTGCGATGCTGGACATATCATGGCTGACAAACAGGATCGTCTTGCCCTGTTCCTTAAACTCTTCAAACTTATGGTAACATTTTGCCTGGAAAAATACATCCCCTACGGAAAGCGCCTCGTCCACGATCAGGATCTCCGGCTCGATATTGATGGCCAGCGCAAATGCCAGGCGCACAAACATTCCCGAAGAATAGGTTTTTACCGGCTGGTGCACAAAGTCCCCGATCTCCGCAAAGGCCAGGATATCGTCCAGTTTCGCATCGATCTCCTTTTCGGAAAAACCGATCATCGTACCGTTTAGGTAGATATTTTCCAGGCCGGTATATTCCATGTTAAATCCGGCGCCCAGTTCCAATGATGCGGAAATGTGCCCGTTCACATGCACTTCCCCCGCCGTGGGATTCAGCACCCCCGTAATGATCTTTAAGATCGTGGACTTGCCGGAGCCGTTCGTCCCGATGATGCCCACCGTTTCTCCGGTATGGATATCAAAAGAAACATCATACAGCGCATGATGCTCCTTATGGCGCGGCCGTCTGGTCAGGTGCAGCACCTCCCGCAGCCGGTCGGAATTATGCTCATACAGTTTATAGGTTTTACAGAGGTTTTTCACCTCGATCGCAATCTCTTTTTCCAAGACACTTCTTCCTTACAATACATCCGCAAAATGCACTTTACACCTTTTAAACAACGTCATCCCGATGCCGTACAAGATCAGCGTCACTCCCCAGAAATACAGCGTCAGCGACAGATCCTGCCAGAACCACCGTCCCTCAAACAGCGATTCCCTGTACCCGTTTACGATATAATATACCGGATTCAACTGAAAAAAGATCCGCAGGGCTTCCCACCTGCCCCGCAGAAAAGACAGATCCCAGAGGATCGGCGTAGCCCACATGCCGATCTGCATCAGGATATTCACGATCTGCGCCAGATCCCGGAAAAATACCACGATAGCGCTGGTGGTATAACTGATGGCCAGTATCAGCAGGAACATGCAGAAACTGTAATACGGAAGCTGCAGCAGACAGAGACTCGGTTTCATGCCGTAGATAAAATACATCAGCAACAGTACCGCAGCAAAGAATACATGGATGAAACTGGCACCCAGCACCTTCACCACCGGCAGCACCCGGATCTCGAATACGACCTTCTTTACCAGATAATTGTATTCCAGAAACGCATACATCCCCTGCATCACGGCTTCACTGAAATAAAACCACGGCACCAGCCCCGCCGTAAGCCACAGCACATACGGTGCCTCGATCCCGTTTGCCAGCATCTGGGAACGGTTTTGGAAAACCACCTCAAAAACAAAATAGTACAGCACGACCGTCACGACCGGCTGTACCAGCGCCCAGAGCGCACCCATATAGGAACCCGCGTAACGTTTCTTAAAATCGTTCTTCGCCAGTTTCCAGATCAGTTTCCGGTTTTTGCCGTCTGTCATTTACAGTATTCCTCAAAAGAGTCCCACTTCCGGTCACGTTCGGAAAGCAACAGTTCCATATCCGCGGCGATGGGCCACTGCACACCGATCGCGGGATCATCATATTTCAGGCCGCCCTCATCTCCCGGATGGTAAAAGTCGCTGCATTTATAGCAGAACTCCGCGTGTTCGGAAAGCACCAGAAAGCCATGCGCAAAACCTTCCGGGATATAAAA
>JAFUUX010000038.1 GCA_017471325.1 Lachnospiraceae bacterium
GTTACTATTCACAGTCGAATCGCGCACTTGCTACTAACGTATGCAGTCCTGCTAAGTTCGCTACGCTCTCTAAGCAGGGACTTGTATGCGCGATTACGACCCAAATATTCCGAGCGAGATGGGTTTTGCCCATCGCCGCAGGCGATTTTCATTGGCAAAACCCGTTACTATCACAGCACGAAGGGCTGTGAATAGTAACCATTTTAAGTACAGGGGAAGAAAGTATGCTGGAGAGTGTAACGGTAAAAAATCTGGCCCTGATCCGGGAGGCAGAGGTATCTTTCGGAAAGGGCTTAAATATTTTGAGCGGTGAGACCGGTGCGGGCAAATCGATCATTATCGGTTCGATCAATTATGCGCTGGGGGCAAAAGCCGATAAGGATCTGGTGCGGGACGGCGCGGAGTATGCGCTGATCGAACTGGTCTTTCATCTGGAATCGGAGGCACTGGTCAAAAAGGTGCGTGCGTTGGAACTGCCTGTAGAAGAGGACGGGACGGTGATCATTACACGAAAGATCTCGGCGGCACGCTCACAGATCAGGGTGTGCGGGGAGGCGGTGACCGTAAAACAGGTACGGGAACTGGCGGCGCTGCTGATCGATATCCATGGGCAGCATGAGCACCAGTCGCTCCTAAAGACGGCAAGGCATCGGGAACTTTTGGATGCCTATGCGGGGGACAGGATGGAGGCGCTGCAGGAAAAGATCGCGGCAGCCTATCACAACTACACAGAGGCGGAAGCACGCTTAAAGGAGCTGACGATCGATGATGCAAAACGGCAGCGGGAACTGTCTTTGGCGGAGTATGAGGTCTCGGAGATCGAAGCGGCCAATATCAAAGCAGGGGAAGAAGAAGAACTGCAGAAGCGTTTCCGCAGGATGAAGAATTCCAAGACGACTTTTGATGCGCTGCAGAAGGTGTCGGAGGCTTTGAATACCGATGGCGGGGCTTTCGCGCAGCTGGACCGGGCAGCAAGGGAACTGCATGCCGCTGCCGCGATGGATGATGCCCTGGAGGAGTCCGCTGGGCAGCTGGATACGGCGGAGGAGATGCTTCGGGATGTGCAGCGTGCCCTGGATGATTATATGGATGAGGCGGCTTTTGACGAAGAGACTTTTGCGCGGATCGAAGAGCGGCTGGATGTGCTCGGACGGCTGACCGCGAAGTATGGAGATACCACGCAGGATGTGCTGGACTATCTGGAGGCACAGCGTGAAAAACTGGAGGAACTGGGCAATCTGGATGCTACGCTGGAAAAATTAAAAGCACGGAAAGCGGCAGCGGAAAAGGCGCTTGAAGAATGGTGCGGCAAGGCGCATGAACTGAGAGCGAAACAGGCGCTGGCTTTGGAAAAAGAGATCACAAAGCATCTGGAAGATCTGAATTTCCTTAAGGTTTCATTTGAGATCCGTATCAGCAGGATGGAGAATTATACCGTGCATGGATATGACGCGGTAGAGTTTATGATCTCTTTAAATCCCGGGGAAAAGAAACGGCTCCTTTCCGAAGTGGCCAGCGGCGGGGAACTGTCCCGTATCATGCTGGCGCTGAAGTCCGTATTTGCCGGAAAGGACGAGATCGAGACGCTGATCTTTGACGAGATCGATACCGGCATCAGCGGAAAGACCGCCTGGAAGGTATCGGAAAAGATGGCGGGGCTTTCGCGGGATCATCAGTTGATCTGCATTACACATCTGCCGCAGATCGCAGCCATGGCCGACCGGCATTTCCTGATCGAAAAAGCAGAGAGCGGCGGTAAGACGGAAACGGGCATTACGGCGCTTTGTGCAGAGGAAGAGGATCGGGAACTGGCACGCATGCTGGGCGGGGATGCCATCACGGAGGCGGTTCTGAACAATGCGAAGGAACTGAAAGCCCAGGCGGATGCCGTAAAGAAGGCAGTGTGAGGAGCCTGTGTGCAGTCTTTGGAAAAAAACAGCCCAAATTCATGACATTTTCAACAAAGAAAGACTTTGCAAGTATATCAAAATCGGTTATAATAGATAAAGTGAGCAGCGGCCGGGGGTGAAAAAAGCGTGCTGAAATGGGGGCGAAATGCTTGATAGGCCGCATCAATCAGATTTGGAGGGAAGGTAATGAAAAATATTCTGTTTATCGCATCTGAAGGTGTACCATTTATCAAAACCGGTGGTCTGGCCGATGTGGTGGGTTCTCTTCCGAAATGTGTCGACAAGAGGTATTTTGACGTGCGCGTGATGCTGCCGAAATATACCTGCATGACACAGGCCATGAAAGACAGGATGACCTATAAAACGCATTTCTATATGGATTTCCATTGGAAAAATGAATATGTGGGCATACTGGAATCCGAAGTGGATGGCGTGAAGTATTATTTCATTGACAACGAGATGATGTTTGGCGGTTTCCGTCCCTACAGCGGCAATGTCTATGATGATATCGTGAAATTTGCATTCTTTTCCAAGGCGGCGCTTTCCGCGATCCCGCTTTTGGATTTTGAGCCGGATCTGCTCCACTGCCATGACTGGCAGACAGGCCTGGTACCGGTCTACTTAAAAGAGCGTTTCCAGAACAATCCGCTGTTTGCGCGCATGAAATCCGTTATGACCATCCACAACCTGAAATTCCAGGGCAGGTGGGATGTGAAGGAAATGCGTGACATCACGGGCATTCCGGCGGATTTCTTTACGCCGGATAAACTGGAGAGTTACCGGGATGCCAATCTGTTAAAGGGCGGTCTGGTATATGCGGATGCGATCACCACGGTATCCGATACCTATGCGGAGGAGATCAAGACGCCGTTTTACGGGGAGGGGCTGGATGGTCTGCTGAAAGCCCGCAGCGGTGATCTGCGCGGTATCGTGAACGGCATCGATTATGATGAGTATGATCCTGCCAGGGATAATTATATCGAATTTAAATATGATGCGAAGAATTTCCGCAAGGAGAAAGTGAAGAATAAGCGGGCGCTGCAGAGACAGTTAAATCTGGATGAGGACGAAAAGGTGATGATGATCGGCGTGGTTTCCCGCCTGACGGATCAGAAAGGTTTTGACCTGATCGCCTATATCATGGATGAGTTGTGCCAGGATGCCGTACAGATCGTGGTACTGGGCACCGGGGAAGAACGCTACGAGAATATGTTCAGGCATTTTGACTGGAAGTACGGCAATAAGGTATCGGCGAATATCTACTATTCGGAAGAACTTTCCCACAGGGTTTATGCGGCATGCGATGCGTTTCTGATGCCGTCCATGTTTGAACCCTGCGGCCTGTCCCAGCTCATGGCGCTGCGCTATGGTACTGTGCCCATTGTCCGTGAGACCGGCGGCTTAAAGGATACCGTGCAGCCGTACAATGAGTTTGACAGCACGGGAACAGGCTTTTCGTTTAGAAATTATAATGCGCACGAGATGCTGGCAACGATCCGCTATGCGGAGAAGATCTATTATGATAAACGCCGTGAGTGGAACAAGATGATCGACCGTGGTATGGCCGTAGATTTTTCCTGGCACGTATCGGCAGGAAAGTATCAGGAGATGTACGACTGGCTGATCGGGGATAAAGCATAAGCGTGGATTTTATCAGGGTACCGGGAAAGGGGCTGCAGAAAATGCAGTCCCTTTTTTATATCACAGAGCCGTTGAGAGTAACATGTCAGCGAAAACTGACCGGCGGCTTCGTCTTTCAGGCTCGATTGCAATATTTTTGAAAAAAGCAATAAAAAGCCTTTTTTTATGCGTATCTGTAATGAAAGGCTGTGGTAACTGTCAGAACCCGGGGGGTTCTGAACAGTTACAGGCTGTGATTGAAGGATGGCAGGAAGGTAACATTACTTGTATTTCATGGAAAATTGTGATATTCTGTTATGCGTTGAAGGATCGCCTTTTTGACAGCCGGGCAGAAGGCGGCTTTGGCAGATGTTACGGATGCGGTAGAGTCTCACATGCGTCAGCTGAACAGAGTAAGTCCTCTATAAACCGGCGTTTATAGAGATGAATTTGGAAAAGCAGATGGGGCTGCTTTGGAAAGGGAGAGAAAATGTTTGTAACACGAAAGAAAACAAGCAGGTTTTTACGGGCTGTATGCGCTTTCGTTCTGGCATTGGGTATTCTGGCTGCTTTCGGGACGTTTCGTGCATGGGCTGCGGGAGATGATTTTGACATCACTGCGACAGCCAATGTGAGTGGCGGCAATACAGCCAATGTGGTGATCACGATCACCAACAACGGAAAGGATTTTGGCGGTTATGTGCGCTTATGTGTCGGCCAGTCGTACACCACGGTGCAGAATCATGCAGCCTATGAGAGTTATATCTCGATAGCGGAGGGAGAAACAGAGACGCTGACCATCAGTTTTCCGGTGATGGAAAACGATTCCCTGGAGGATGTGGATATCGAGATCCAGATGCTGAATGACCGGAAGAAACTGCTGCAGATCAGCAAGCAGCGGCATTTATTTGATGTGGACAATAATCTGCATTACGGAACCTTATGTTCGGATGCAAGCGCGCTGGATTTTCTGGGCAAACAGAGCGGCTATGGGTATGGCTATTACGGCAGTGCCCAGCAGCAGTGGGAAGGGGAAAACCTGATGCCGTCAGAACTGACAGACGGCATGACACTGAACAGTTTAAGCATGCTGTTTATCGATGATTTTGATGTATCTTCATTAAAAGAGGAAGAGCGTACCGCCATTGAAAACTGGGTGCAGAACGGCGGCATACTGGTGATCGGGACCGGTGAATTCGGGGATGAGACCTTTGCGGCATTTGATCCGGCACTCATCAATGCCAGCCTGGCCAGTTTAAGCCCGTATGAAGATTACAGTTACTATGCAAACTACGGTTATATCACGTTTTCCGACATCGGTTACGGAAGCGATTATAATGCCAGCATGGCAAGAGAGGCGATGATGCGGCAGGCAGGCCGCGGAGGCGTGGTGGTCCTGCAGTTTTCCATGACGGATGACGAACTGGATCAGGAGTATTTCCGGGATGATATTTTCAGCGAGCCGTTGATGATGCTGCGCAGCGGCAATACCCGCGCTTATAAGTTAAGCAGTGATTATGAACTGGAGCGCACATTTGGCGTGATGCAGGGGCAGGCCGGCTTAAACGGCGCGCTGCTTTCGGCGATCATCGTAGCGTATGTGATCCTGGTGGGACCGGTACTGTATCTGGTGCTGAAAAAATATGATAAGCGGGAAAAAATCTGGTATGCGGTACCGATGATGTCTTTGGTATTTGTGATGATCGTGTTTGTGGCCAGCCGCGGGTTTTCGGTGCGCAACCGGATGTTTGAGAGTATCCGCGTGGCAAAGGCGGACGGCAGCGGAAATGAGGCGGATTATATCTTTGGGTTTTCATCCGGCCAGAAACCATGGACCATCAATCTGGGGGATGACGTGCAGGCGGCCGGTCCGATCAACCTAAGCAGCAACGGTTATCTGAATGCAGAGGTGCCGCATTGCCTGGTCAGCAGGAGCCCGAAGGGACTGCAGGTACAGTACAGCCCTTACGGGGTGTTTGAAAACGTGTACTTGAAAACACTGCAGCCCAATGCGGAGAAATACGGAGACCTGGATTTTGATGTGGAACTGAAGCGTTCCGGCATTTCCGGAAAGATCTCGAATGATACGGACCGGGATTTTGCTTATGTGCTGGTGGTGTGCAACGGTTATTACCAGATCATCCCGGATCTGGAAAGCGGCGAGAGTTATACTTTGTCGGGACAGACGCGGACACAGTACAATAATGAGAGCGATATCTCAAACCTGGCCAGGCGTCTGTATGACCAGAAGGATTATAAAGGCGCCAAACTGCATGCGGCTCTGTTTATGGCGGCGCATGAACTGCAGAACGAAGCGGTATTTGTAGTAGGCGTGAGTACCGCTGCGGATAAGGTGCTGAGCGGTGTGGGCAACAGCGAGGAGGCATTCCTCTGCTTGTATAATACGAAGTAAGGAGGCGGAAAAATGCTGTATTTGGGAAATCTGAGCAAGAGTTACGGCAGTTTTCTTGCCGTGAACAATTTATCCCTGCATGTACCCAGGGGCGATCTCTTCGGATTTGTGGGGCCGAATGGTGCCGGGAAGACCACCACGATCCGTATGCTCTGCGGACTGTTAAAACCGAATTTCGGCACGGTGCATATCAACGGATATGAACTGCGCAGCCAGTCGGAAGCGGTCAGGCGCTGTATCGGTTACGTACCGGATTTCTTCGGTGTGTACGATAACCTGAAAGTAAAGGAATATATGGAGTTTTACGGCTCTATCTATGGCATTGATGATGCCACGGTACGGAAGATGACGGGGGATCTGCTGGATCTGGTCAATCTGGCAGACAAAGAGGAAGTCTATGTGGATACACTTTCCAGAGGTATGAAACAGCGGCTTTGCGTGGCCAGGGCACTGCTGCATAATCCGCAGCTGCTGGTGCTGGATGAGCCGTCATCCGGTCTGGATCCGAGAGCCAGAGTGGAGATGAAGGAACTGCTCATGAACTTAAATTCCATGGGCAAGACGATTATCATCAGTTCCCATATCCTGGCAGATATCGCGGAAATGTGCAACAGTGTGGGCATTATGAACCGTGGGCGCCTGGTGACGGCCGGGAAGATGGAGGATATCCTGGGGATGGGACGCAATGAGCACCATCTGATCATCCAGATCCGCAGCGAGATGAACAAAGCGGTAGAGCATATGCGGGAACTGCCGGAAGTATCCCTGGTATCGGTGCGCGAAAATGAGATCGTGATCAATTTTGCCGGCACGGATGAAGAGGTCAACCGCATCATGATCAGCCTGATGCAGGCGGGCGTCATGGTGGGCGGATACCACAGGGAAGAATCCAATCTTGAAACATTGTTTATGCAGCTGACCGGAGAGGCGATGGCTACCCAGCTGCAGCCGGGGCTGGCAAACGGGATGATGTCGCAGCCGCAGCCGGGGCTGGCAAACGGGATGATGTCGCAGCCACAGCCGGGGCTGGCAAGCGGGATGATGTTGCAGCCGCAGCCGGGGCTGGCAAACGGGATGATGTCGCAGCCGCAGCCGGGGCTGGCAAACGGGATGATGTCGCAGCCGCAGCCGGGGCTGATAAACGGGATGATGCCGCAGCAGATGGGGATGAATGATGGCAGAATGCCGCAGGCACAGAACGGAATGGCAAACAGTGCATCACAGCAGGGAGGTGCAGGATGGAACGCGTGAATATCTTGAAATCAGAACGTTTTAAAAATATCCATATCAATCCGATCGTCAAAAAGGACCTGCGGGTACTTTCACGCAGCATGAAGATCGCCTGGGGGATCTTTGCTTATGAAGCGGTACTGGCGATCGTATTCCTGTTTGCCATCTGGCTGATCTTTGAGGAGTTTTCCGGTTATGGATATTCCAGTAATTACGAGGCCTTTGTATCATTGTTCCCGGTCATTTCCGGCATAGAATTCTGCATCATTGCGCTGTTGATGCCGATCCTGACGGCCACGGCGATCTCGGGCGAAAAAGAGCGGCAGACCTTTGATATCCTGCTGACAACGGTCATGACACCGAGGGCGATCATCCGGGGAAAGGTCGGCTCCGCGGTGATCCGTGTGATGGTGTTTATGATCGCCAGCATTCCGCTCATGGCGTTGTCCTTTACGATAGGAGGGCTGAGCTGGTTCTATCTGCTGATCACGATCATTGCATTTTTGATCTTTGCGATCCTGACTGGCTCATTTGGGATCTTTGCCTCTACATTGACAAAGAAATCCATTACCGCCATCATACTGACTTATGTATTTTATTTTGTATTCGGTAATATGTCCGTGATACCGACCATCATTACGCTGCTTGCGGGGAGCAGCGGTATGGATGTTGCATATATCATGCTGATCAATCCGGTGGCGGCGATCATAGCGATGTTTGGCCTGATGATCGGCGGACAGGAACTGTTTCCCAATAATCCCCTGGGATTTTGGAGCGGCTGGGGGTGGCTGATCATTTCCGCAGCGACGATGATCGGGTTTTCCATATTATTCCAGGAACTGGCGGCACGCAGGATCGATCCGCTGCGCGGGTATGTGGTGGGAAAGAATAAGAAGAAAGAGGGCATTTCGCTTAAGAGGACACAGCCGCAGACCGCGGTGCCGGAATTTACCTTTGACAGACCAAAGGATGAGCCGATTATGGCACCGGCGCAGACTGCGGTACCGGAAGGCTGGGCACCGGGGCAGGAGAATGGTGCGATGCCGATGCAGCAGATGGTGCAGGGAAGTGGTGCGGTGCCGATGCAGCAGATGGTGCAGGGAAGTGGTGCGGTGCCGATGCAGCAGATGGTGCAGAGAAGTGGTGCGGTGCCGATGCAGCAGATGGTGCAGGGAAGTGGTGCAGTGCCGATACAGCAGGCAGAGGTTACTGCACAGATACAGCAGTCTGTTGTGTCGGATGCGGCGGCATCCGTGCCGGAAGCGGGAAATGCAGCAGCGCAGACAGGCATGTTTGCACCGGATGGACCGGGCAGCAGTTTTAATAATGGCATAGGAGCCGGAACGAATGAATGAGAAAGAGTATCTCTTAAGCATCATCAAAAAAGTACGCAGGCGCATCAATACGGGCATCCTGCTGCGGCGCACCCTTGA
>JAFUUX010000039.1 GCA_017471325.1 Lachnospiraceae bacterium
GTCGTAATGTTTGCATTCGGATCACCGAAACGAGGACCTCTGTCAAAAGAATGATCGTGCTCCTGGAAGTTTTCCTGAACATAATAATCAGCCACATCCGACACAGCCAGAACGGGACTGTGTCCGCCATAAAGTTCTTTAACCCGGAACAACTGCTTCGGCTCATCCAATTCAAAATTGCCATAGCAGCACACTTTGGTCGGATTGAAAGATTTGGCCAGTTCCTCCGAATGCTCAATGAATTCCATAGTTCCCGCGATCAGTTCTACCGGCATGACCTTAAAAGGCTGCCATGCCGAACTGTATTCAAGGGATCTGTTGGATTTGAATATAAGGCCGGCGGGCTTTTTTCTTCGAAACCGGAGTACGATCTTATCCAGACATTCATCGCATATAAACCAGTCATTCTTCCAGTTGCAGGGAAAGATGGCCTCCGCACCGCAATGAAAACATGTTCCGTGTTTAGGTTCAAACATACTGAAATCTCCTGTTTATCATTTATTTATCCAATACAACCTGATGGTATGATGCATCGTTTTTCGTGGTATCGTGTTGGAAAAGACTTAATATAGAAAGTCTGTAACTGTTCAGAACCCCCTGGGTTCTGACAGTTACGCATTTCCGTCATGCATAATCTCGCTGCTGACGCATACAGTCCTGCTAAATTCGCTACGCTCATTAAGCAGGAACTGGTATTCGCTCGATGGCGGAAATGCCGTTAAACTCGGGCATCCTACGCTATGCTTCGGGAGCCCTCGCGGTACCTTCTGAATAGTTACGAAAGGCTTACGATACCAAAATGGAACCCGCTTGAGATTGCTGGTCATAGAATCCATAACCGTAAGTTACGCTAATGCCGGAAAAACTGGCCAAGCCGAACCCCTCATTCAATATAAAACAGATGGATAAATCCTGTCAAGAGGGGGAGTTTGCACGATCATGACACAAAAGTTATTATCACAGCACGAAGGGATGAGAATCGGAACACACTGGAAAGCCGGGAGTTACTATTCACAGTCGAATCGCGCACTTGCTGCGCGATTACGACCCAGATATTCCGAGCGAGATGGGTTTTGCCCATCGCCGCAGGCGATTTTCATTGGCAAAACCCGTTACTATCACAGCACGAAGGGCTGTGAATAGTAACAGCCGGGAAACTGATCGGTGATGAAGAACTTGTAAGCAATGAAAGGGTGTGATATACTTTTTGGAAGTTGCAGTATGTTATAAGGTATGAGGGGAGAAAAGACATGAAATTAAGAACAAGGCTTTTTATTGCGCTTGCAACAATCGGTGTCATTATGACCGTAATGGGTGTCAGGGACTGGATGTGTCTGGCGAAACCGGTGAAGGATATCACTGACTTGTGGGATTATGATTACAGTGATATCAAGACAGGTGATCATGTGTGTTTTGATGTGACGCTGGTATGGGATCAGATCGGTACACATGTGGAACAGTCCAAGACATACGGTGTTACCACATCGGAAAAGGAAACAGCACGTTATTATCTGATCCCTTTCTGCCAGGATAGCGATAAGGATTTTATTTATCCTACGCCTTTTTTGCTGGCGAAGATCCCAAGCCGGTTTAATGCTGCGCTGGATACGCAGATCAGCAAGTCGGATGACTGGTGGGCATCGGACGAGGACTTTTCTGCCGTGCCGGTAAGTACCATGCATTTTGACGGTAAAATAGTAAAGATTCCCAAAGATATACGCCGTCAGATAGAGGAAAATGTATATCCGGGAGAGGATCTGGAAGACTATATGCTGCCAGTGATGTTTGAGCCGATCATGGCACCTGGTGCGGTGAGAGGACTGTCTATTGCAGGGATTTCCTGCCTGATCGTCACGGCAGTCATATTGGTTATGATCCTGAAAGGAAAGTCTAATGCGCAGACTGCGGATTATGGAATGTCAAGGTCTCAAGGGACAGGTTATGTCCCGCAGACCACGAATACAGTCGGTGCAAGCGCAAATTTCACAGGTCAGCAGCCACAGAATATGGGCGGAAATTTTGGAACACCGCTGGCAGGTTCGCAGCCGCAGGACATGAGTGGAAGTTTTGGGGCAGCGTTCACAGGTCAGCAGCCACAGAATATGGGCGGAAATTTTGGAACACCGCTGGCAGGTTCGCAGCCACTGAACACAATATCAGGACTTTCACAGGCAGCGGCAAGGGAACCACTCGGACCCTCAGGGACCATGATATCAGGAAATAAGCCACAGCAGGATTTGCTTTCGGAGGCTGCAACAGTATCAGGTACTGCATCGGCGGAACCGGAAGAAACCGCGATGAGCGAGGAGGAAAAAGCGGCTGCTGAAAAAGCAAGGCAGGAGGAAGAGGCGAGGGCAGAGATGCTCAGGGCTATGGCGTATGCGTCTTCCCATCCGGCAGTCCTTCCGTTGGGCGGCGGGGGTGAAGCGATACAGCAGTCGGCGCAGGCGGTCACCTTGCCGCTGGGAGTATCGCCGGCACAGGTAAGCAGCGGACCGTCGGATATTCCCGTGGCAGAAACAGCAGGAACTTCAAGCAGTGGGGGTGCCGCTTCTCAGCCAGTATCTTTGCCTGTAAATGATGGTGCGCCTGCACAGCAGAATAATAATCCATTGGATGGAAGTGCGCCTGCACAGCAGAACAATAATTCGTTGTACGGAAGTACGCCTGCACAGCAGAACAATAATCCGTTGTACGGAAGTGCGCCTGCACAGCAGAACAATAATCCGTTGTACGGAAGCGCGCCTGCACAGCAGAACAATAATCCGTTGTACGGAAGTGCGCCTGCACAGCAGAACAATAATCCGCTGTACGGGAACACACCTGCACAGCAGAGCAATACTCCGTTGTACGGGAGCACACCTGCACAGCAGAGCAATACTCCGTTGTACGGAAGTACGCCTGCACAGCAGAACAATAATCCGTTGTATGGGAGCGCACCTGCACAGCAGAGCAATACTCCGTTGTACGGAAATGCGTCCGCACAGCCGGCAGTTTCTGCGGAGAACGAAAATGCACCGCTGTATGCAGATAATACCGAGATGAAAAAAGTATTCAGCGGCGCTTTTGCAGATAACAATAATACATAAAATAGAAAACCCGTATTGCGTATGTTCTGAACAGTTACCTGATGTTTATCATAAGAGTATAGGAGGGGCGTGGGGCATGAATATAGAATTGCTCGGGGCAAAGATCGTAGAAGAAAGAAAACGTAAGGGATATACGCAGGAGCAGTTGGCGGAAAAAATGGGCGTATCGCCGCAGGCGGTAAGCAAATGGGAAAATGGATGGAACCTTCCGGATATTGATGATCTGAACAGGCTTGCGGAATTGTTGGGCATTCCGTTAAACAGCCTTTTTCAGGAGAGCGGTGTGGATGCGGGGTTCGTATACCGGAGCAGGCTGTTTCAGGAAGATAAGATGTTTACGAGGATCCGGACGATCGCACAGACAGAGAAGTTTTATGAAACCTATCGGGCACTTTCCTATATGCGCGAATGCCATGAAGGGCAGTTCCGCAAAAAGGGGCGGCATTCGTCAGAACTCATCCCGTATATCAACCATCCGCTGATGATGGCCTGCCATGCCTATTATCTTGGCATCCATGATGATGTGATCCTGGCGGCGATCCTTCTGCACGATATTGTGGAGGATACAGAGGTAACCCTGGAAGAACTGCCGTTTTCGGAAGAGGTCAGGAAAGTGGTCGGTTTAGTCACTTTTGTGCAGCCGGACGGGATGGAGAAAGAAGAGGCAAAGAAAATCTATTATGAAAAGATCAAGGAGGATGCCAGGGCGTGTGTGCTCAAGGTGATCGACCGCTGCAACAACGTCTCCACGATGGCGCAGTCATTTTCCAGGGAAAGGCTGATCAGATATGTGCATGAAACGGAAGTCTATGTGATGCCGCTGTTGACGCAGATCAAAGAGTATTATCCGGAATACGCGGGTATTTCTTTTGTTGTCAAGTATCATATCATAAGCGTGGTCGAAACGGTAAAGAATATGATCGATCAGGTATCCTGAAGAATAGGGAAAGATTTTGCGGTTTATGGCAACACAGCCTTATCGGTTATGGATCATAACTATAAGTTACGAAACGTAATCGAAAGGGTTGTGTTATTTTTTGAATACAGTTATACTGGATTTAAGTTCGGCGCAGGTGCAGGAACATAAAGGCAAGATGATGGCATGTCTTTTTAGAGATCGGAAATAGGCAGTGATCGTTTAAGACAGTGGCAAAGAAGAAGAGTACAGATGAAGAATGGGATTACCTGGAAGATGAGCCGGATGCTTGGGATTGAGAACTGGGGGGCTAAGGGGCTGGTAATATGTGCTGCGGCAGTTGGCAGTTCGGGGAGGAAAGAAGCAGATGGATGAAAAGGATGAACAGATTCTGGATATTATGAAAGGAAATGCCAGGATCAGTTTTCAGGAATTGGGGGAAAAATCAGGGATCAGCCGTGTGGCGGCAATGAAAAGAGTGCGCAAACTCGAGGAGGCCGGGATCATCCGTGGATATAATACGTGTATCTATCTGGATAATGAGATCACGGTGTTTATGGACATCTACACAAAACCGGATAAGTTTGACAAGGTGCTGGAGTATATCACTACGGGAACTGTCTTTATCAGGCAGATCTTTATTACAACAGGGGAGTGCCATATCCACTTTGTGGCAGTAGCCCCATCCCTGGAAGATATGAATTACCTGATCAAAAGCATAGAGAAGAAATGCGGCAGGGATTGTGTGCAAATGAGCACACAGGCCGTAAAACAGGTAGTGAAGGATGTGTATGGTGGGGTGCGGTAGTGAGATATAAAAAACTGTTTCTGTGCAGGTAAAAAGAAACAGAAAGATCAGCAGAGGTTTCGCGCGATCATCTAGAGGGTGTAATGCTCCGAAAACCGGTCCGGGAACAGGCAGTCGTTTTTGGGGCGGCGAGAAAGGAGTATATAATGAAAAAGGTCGCAGGCATCATTTTATTGATCGCAGGTGTCATAACGTCTGCTGCGGGAGTGATTGCATTATTCCGTGTCAAAGCAAATGCACCATCCAATATATCGGTCATTGGCGGGGCAGATGGTCCGACGGCTATATTTTTGGCCGGAAAATTTGGACTTCCGATGTATGGACCGGTGATCGCCGGTGTTGTTCTGGTATTGATCGGGATGGTATTGCTGGCTTACAGAAAAGATGTATAATGGATCATAGATGCCGCAAGGATCAAGTTTATGGAAGCTGATGGAGGAAAAACAGGGTGCGGCTGTTTTCCGGCAGCAAAAACGGGAAGGGAATCACGTAATATGTTATTATTTATCAACGCATGTGTAAGGGAACAGTCGAGAACAAAGAGAATAGCAGAGGCTTATCTTTCAAAACAGAAAGAGGCGGTTACGGAAGTAAGACTTGATCAGATAATGTTTCCGTTGGCTGATGAAGAATTCCTGAAGAGACGCGACCGCCTCATTGCCGGAAGGGAATTTTCAGATCCGATGTTTGTGCTGGCGAGACAGTTCGCGGAAGCGGACAGGATCGTGATCGCGGCACCATACTGGGATCTGTCTTTTCCGGCAGCATTAAAACAGTATCTGGAGCAGATCAATGTACTGGGTATTACATTTGAGTATACGCCGGAAGGGTATCCAAAGGGATTGTGCAGGGCAAAGGAACTCTGCTATATAACGAGTGCCGGCGGTCATTATTGCCCGGAAGAGTTTGGTTATGGCTATGTGAAAGCATTGGCGCAAAACTTTTACGGGATCAAAGAGGTAAAGCAGATCAAAGCAGTCGGTCTGGATATTGTTGGGGCTGATGTGGAAGAGATCATCAGAAACGCTATAAAAACAGGGATATGAGCAGTTGCACAAAATGATACCGGAGGAGTGGTAAAAAAATGGTAAAACAGATAGTAAGGGATCCGCTGTTTCTTGGGCAAAAATCGGAACCTGCTACAGATGCGGACAGGCAGGTGATTACGGATCTGATGGATACACTAAAGGCAAACCGCGACCGGTGCGTCGGCATGGCAGCAAACATGATCGGGGTGAAGAAGCAGATCATAGCAGTCGCGGTTGGACCGATGATCATGCCTATGGTAAATCCCGTGATCACAAAACGGAGCGGAAAATATGAGACAGAGGAAGGCTGCCTGTCACTGGATGGCGTAAGGTCCTGTACCAGATATAAAGAGATCGAAGTGGACTATCTGGATCAGGAGTTCAGACCACAGCATGGGAAGTACAGGGATTTCATGGCCCAGATCATTCAGCATGAGATCCAGCATTTTAGCGGGGATCTGATCTGAAAAATTTACCGGGGAAAGAATGCTCATGGAACTGGCATATATCATAAACAGCGGGACGCCTCTGTGGTACGGAGCAAATGTATCGCAGAGTACGTCCCTCCGAGGAGGAACACCATGAAGAATAAAGCAGCAGTGCTGCTGGCATTGGTAATGGTATGCCTGCCGGCGGCATGTGGAAATGCCGCGTCAAATGCTGACAGCAGAAGCACAGGTAGTAATGCAAATAACAGCAATACAAATAACAGTAATGTAAGTACACAGACATACACGGATGTATCTGTTGTAAAAGAGATCTTTCCGGGATTGGATGGGATCGAATCAGCAGAATATGAAATAGTCCCTTTAGGAAGCAGCCCTGATAATAGTGTGCCGGGGCCCTTGGATTATCAGTACCAGGGGTATATCGTCCTTACGGATGAGGCGAAGGAAAATCTGGTGCAGGCATACGCATGGGAAGGCGCGGAACCTGCGGTGGAGTTTGAAACGATCGCGGAAAGGGACGGTACTTACCGGTATAGTCCGTATCTGAACAGGGATGTCATAAAGAAATCATCTTATGCCGGCAGGGTCTGGCTTGCGGAAGAGGAAAATACGGTTTTGTTTGTGGTACATACGTTCTGAATAAGCAGTAACAGAACAGCAAAAGAAGTATCAGTGCATACAGCCGGTTTGGACTGATCTAAAGCGAAGAAGGGGTTACTATTCACAGCCCTTCGTGCTGTGATAGTAACGGGTTTTGCCAATGAAAATCGCCTGCGGCGATGGGCAAAACCCATCTCGCTCGGAATATTTGGGTCGTAATCGCGCATACAAGTTCCTGCTTAGAGAGCGTAGCGAACTTAGCAGGACTGCATACGTTAGTAGCAAGTGCGCGATTCGACTGTGAATAGTAAC
>JAFUUX010000040.1 GCA_017471325.1 Lachnospiraceae bacterium
CGCAATAAATAATTGCGCTTACTATAACGCTCCGCGAGGATGCGCACGGATTTTGTAAGGAAATATGCCGCTTTCAGCGGCCAAAATCCGGCGCAGTAAACGACAAAACGAAAATAGTTTTGTCGTTTACTATAAAATCCGTTCAATATGCAGGTTCCGCTCTTTGGCCAGTTCCAGGAAAGTGCCGTCGGACATTTCCAGCATCGGCTTGGAGAGTTGCTGCCGGTTGATCCAGCGGACAGTGCCGGTACGGCCGTCATTGAGCATCACGCGGTTATCGATATAGGTATTGACCACGTTTTCCAAAAATTTCATGATAAAACTGATCTCGTATTTTTGCAGGCCTTCCTGTTCAAAGATCTCGATCACGCGGAAAGGGCACATGCCTTCCCGGTAAACACGGTTTGCTGTCATGGCATCGTAGACATCCGCGATGGCGACCATCTTTGCGAAATAGTCGATCTTGTTGCCGGTCAGCCGCATAGGATAACCGGAGCCGTCGCATTTTTCGTGGTGTTCCAGGGCGGACAGTTTGATATGCATGTCGATGTTCTGCGGCTGCAGGATGCGGTAGCCTTCCACCGGGTGTGACTTGATGGCACGGTATTCTTCATCGGTGAGTTTGCCGGGTTTTTTGATGATCGCATCATCGATCTTTAACTTGCCGATATCGTGCAGCATGCCGCAGGCGGTAGCGGTTTTTACATCATCCTCGCTAAAGTGCATCCAGCGCGCAAATACATTGCAGATCATAGCGACGTTCATGCTGTGGGCATAGGTGAGATCGTCAAAATCCCTCATGTTGTGGAGCATATCAAATACCCCGAAAGTATTGCCCTGCTCGCTGATGATCTTCATGGTATCGCCGATCATATGGTCTACATTGATAGGTGTGTTTTTTTCTACGATCTCATTCAGATTGCTGCGCAGGCCGTCTACATTCTGCGTAAAGGATTGTTTAAAAGCCTGGAATTCCCGGCTCGCTTTTAATTTTTCAAAATGAGAGGGTTCCTCCTGCTGGGTGACGGTGACTTCCGGCTCTTCCGGGATCAGATTCAGGCCGGTCAGAGCCGAAAGAACGGAATCCAGGGCAGCGGCAGAGGGCATGCCCGTATCAGTTTCTTCCTCTGGAAGTTCTTCCACATCCATATCCACAGGATCCTCGATACGGATATCGTTGATCCCATAACTGTCAAGACGCCCGATCGCCCGGTCGGTAAGGACAAAACCCTTTGGAAATACTAACTGGTTGCCGTTTGCGATCACATCCGTTGCGACGATCATCCCCGGAACCAATACACTGGTACTGACATGTTTCATGTAAACGCCTCCGTCATCTGTCAGATTCTTTTTATTATAAAAAACAATGCCGGAAATGTCAAACAGTGCTTGACAGTTACATGGGTTTATTGTAGACTGTTTTTGCAATCAAAATTAAATATCGGAAGTTCTCTTATTCAGAGTGGTGGAGGTACATAGGACCGGTGAAACCACGGCAACCCCGGAGGAGAGACCAGGCCGGCAGGCCCGGTAGTTCTGATGGAAGGTGCCAACCTGAGCGAGGCGGCAGAGATGCCGGAGTCGAACAATAAGAGGAGCAGCCTGTGTGTTCCGCTTATCCTGTATTGGGAAGCGGTTTTTTTATAGGGCAGAATGAAAAGAAGAGAACTTTCGCATTTCACTACATTATTTTTAGGAGGAAAAAGGAAATGGCGGAAAAAATCTTATTTACATCCGAATCGGTGACGGAAGGGCATCCGGACAAGATCTGCGACAATATTTCTGATGCAGTGCTGGATGCGTTGGTGGAACAGGATCCCATGAGCCGTGTGGCGTGTGAAACGGCGATCACGACAGGTCTTGTACTGGTGATGGGTGAGATCACATCAAAGGCGCAGGTGGATATCCAGAAGATCGTCCGTGATACCATCCGTGAGATCGGATATGATGATTCGGAAAAAGGCTTTGACTGCGATACCTGCGGTGTGATCGTGGCATTGGACAAGCAGTCGGCGGATATCGCGATGGGCGTGGACAAGGCATTGGAAGCAAAAGAAAACAAGATGAGCGATGCCCAGATCGAGGCGATCGGTGCAGGGGATCAGGGTATGATGTTCGGCTTTGCGAGCAACGAAACGGAAGAGTATATGCCGTACCCGATCTCTCTGGCGCACAAACTCACCAGGCAGTTGACCAAAGTGCGCAAGGACGGCACGCTGCCCTACCTGCGTCCGGACGGCAAGAGCCAGGTGAGCGTGGAATATGATGAAAACGGAAAAGCAAAGCGGCTGGAGGCAGTGGTGATCTCTACGCAGCATGCGGCAGAGGTCAGCCAGGAGCAGATCCACGAAGACATTAAGAAATATGTGCTGGATCCGATCCTGCCGGCGGAACTGGTAGATGCGGATACAAAGTATTTCATCAATCCGACCGGGCGTTTTGTCATCGGCGGACCGAACGGGGATTCCGGCCTGACCGGGCGGAAGATCATTGTGGATACTTACGGAGGGTATGCGCGCCATGGCGGCGGGGCATTTTCCGGAAAGGACTGCACAAAGGTAGACCGTTCCGCAGCATACGCAGCCCGTTACGTGGCAAAGAATATCGTGGCAGCAGGGCTGGCGGAGAAGTGCGAGATCCAGCTGTCTTATGCGATCGGCGTGGCGCAGCCCACCTCGGTGCGCGTGGATACCTTTGGCACGGGCAAGGTGTCTGAAAACAAACTGCTGGAAGTGATCCGTGAAAACTTTGATCTGCGTCCGGCGGGCATCATCAAAATGCTGGATCTGCGCAGACCGATCTATCGCCAGACTGCGGCATACGGACATTTCGGACGTACCGATGTGGAGCTGCCGTGGGAGAAAACGGATAAGGCAGAAGTGCTGAAAAAGTATTTATAGTAAGCGCACGGATTTTGTAAGGAAATATGCCGCTTTCAGCGGCCAAAATCCGGCGCAGTAAACGACAAAACGAAAATAGTTTTGTCGTTTACTATATAAGCAATCCGCGTTACGGGATCGATAGGGATTTTCAAAGCATCACCGGTTTTTGCCGATGGTGCTTTTTATACCCGCGATACAGCGGTTATCCCCATGCGGAGCAGCAAGACAAGAACGCTTGTTCTTGACACGCGGTGGTGTACAAGGGTAGAATGGTAGCAGATGGAGGGAGCGGATATGAGTTTTGTACATTTACATTCCCATACGGAGTACAGTCTGTTGGACGGTTCCAACAAGATCAAAAATTATGTAAAAAGGGTAAAAGAACTCGGGATGAATGCCGCGGCGATCACGGATCATGGCGTGATGTTTGGCGTGATCGATTTTTATGAGGCGGCGCTGGCGGAGGGGATCAAGCCGATCCTGGGCTGCGAGGTCTATGTGGCACCGCGTTCCCGTTTTGATAAGGAACTGACCGGCGGGAGGAACGCTACAATCACCTGATCCTTTTGGCGGAGAACAATACGGGCTATCAGAATCTGATCAAGATCGTATCCAAAGGCTTTACGGAGGGTTTTTATTATAAGCCCAGGGTAGATAAAGAAGTATTGCAGCAATACCATGAGGGGCTGATCTGCCTTTCGGCCTGTATTGCCGGCGAGATCCCGCGGCTGATCTTAAAAGGCATGACGGACGAAGCACGGGAGTCCGTGCGCTGGTACAGGGATGTCTTTGGAGCGGACAGTTATTTTTTGGAGATGCAGGATCACGGGATCCCGGCAGAGCGCCGTGTGAACATGGAACTGATGGCCATCAGCAAAGAATTGGGGATACCGATGGTCGTGACCAACGATGTGCATTATACCTTAAAAGAGGATACCACATCCCATGATGTTCTGCTCTGCATCCAGACCGGTTCCCATGTATCGGACGAAAACCGGCTGCGATATGAAGAGGGGCAGTTTTACGTGCGCAGCGAGGAAGAGATGCAGCAGCTGTTCCCGTATGCGAAAGAGGCACTGGAGAATACGCAGAAGATCGCAGACCGCTGTAATGTGACCATTACTTTTGGGGAAACCAAACTGCCGCATTTTGAAGTGCCGGAGGGCTATGATTCCTGGACGTATCTGAACAAACTCTGCGAAGACGGTCTGCAGGAGCGCTATCTGACCGGTGAGGGCATGCAGACAAACAGCACGCTGTCCTGGCAGGAGCTGCAGGATCGCCTGCATTATGAACTGAATGTCATTAAGACCATGGGCTTTGTGGATTATTTCCTGATCGTATGGGACTTTATCAATTTTGCCAAAACACATGGGATCCCGGTGGGGCCGGGCCGGGGCAGCGCGGCAGGCAGCATCGTTTCCTACTGCCTGCGCATCACGGATATCGATCCTATCCGCTACAATCTGCTGTTTGAGCGGTTCTTAAATCCCGAGCGTGTATCCATGCCGGATATCGACGTGGATTTCGGACCGGAACGCCGGCAGGAAGTCATTGAATATGTCAGCGAGAAATACGGACATGAAAAAGTGGTGCAGATCGTGACCTTTGGAACGCTGCAGGCCAAGGGCGTGATCCGGGATGTGGGCCGGGTGATGGATGTGCCGTACGCACAGTGTGATGCGCTGGCCAAGATGGTGCCGGCGGAACTGGGGATGACACTGCATAAGGCACTGGAGATGAATCCGGATATGAAGGCGCTGTATGATACGGATGAGACGACAAAGCGCCTTCTGGATACCAGCATGGAGCTGGAGGGGCTGCCGCGGCATACCTCTATGCATGCAGCCGGCGTGGTGATCTGCCCGGAGGCGGCAGATGAATTTGTTCCGTTAAACAAAGGCACGGACGATGCCATCACCACCCAGTTTACCATGGTGACACTGGAGCGGCTGGGCCTTTTAAAGATGGACTTTCTGGGCCTGCGCAATCTGGAGGTGATCCAGAATGCGATCGGCAATATCGAAAGATCTCAAGGCATCCGGGTGGACTTTAATGCCATCGGCTATGACGATCCCAATATCTATGCGTATATCAGTACCGGGAAATGTGAGGGTATCTTTCAGTTGGAAAGCGCCGGCATGAAGAGTTTTATGAAGGAATTAAAGCCGGGCTGCCTGGAGGATGTCATTGCCGGTATCTCACTTTACCGTCCGGGACCTATGGATATGATCCCGCGCTATATCGACAGCAAGGAGCATCCGGAGCATATCCGCTATGCCTGCAAGGAATTGGAACCGATCCTGGCGCCGACCTATGGCTGCATCGTCTATCAGGAGCAGGTCATGCAGATCGTGCGGGAACTGTCAGGGTCCACCCTGGGCAGGTCGGATAACGTGCGCCGTGCCATGAGCAAGAAAAAGCAGTCTGTTATGGAATACGAGCGCGAGATCTTTATCCATGGCAACGCGCAGGAACTGGAGGCAGACCGGGAAAAGGACCTTCCGCCGGAAAAGCGGACCAGGGAAGTGCCGGGCTGCGTAAAGAACGGTATCCCGGAAGAAGTCGCAGCGGAAGTCTTCGATATGATGATCGACTTTGCAAAGTACGGCTTTAATAAATCCCATGCAGCCTGCTATGCGGTGGTGGCTTATCAGACAGCGTACCTGAAATACTATTATCCCGTAGAGTATATGGCTGCGCTCATGACTTCCGTGATGGATAAAGCGGACAAGGTGGCAGAGTATAACCAGATCGCCCGGCAGATGGGCATACGCTTACTGCCGCCGGATATCAATGCCGGGAATGTCAGCTTTACGGTAAGCGCGGACGGCGGGATCCTGTATGCGCTGACGGCCGTGCGCGGTGTGGGGCGGAATATCGTTTCCGCGATCGTTTCGGAGCGGGAGCGGCACGGGCTGTTTAAGAACCTGCAGGATTTCATCGAACGCATGCTGGATCATGACATCAACAAGCGTCTGGTGGAAAACATGATCAAAGCCGGCGCTTTTGACTGCTTCGGCGCCACCAGAAAGCAGTTGATGAGTGTTTACCAGCAGATCATGGATGCAGTGCAGAGCAGCCGTAAGCATAGTATGTCAGGACAGATCTCGCTCTTTGATATGGTGGGCGAGGAAGAAAAACAGAGCATGCAGATCCCGCTGCCCAAGGGGGTGGGCGAGTATTCCAAAGAGATGAAACTGGCTTTTGAGAAGGAGATGCTGGGGATCTACATCAGCGGGCATCCCCTGGAGGAATACAGCGGATTGTGGGACAAGGTCATCACGAATAAGACAACGGATCTGTATCTGCTGGAGGAGGCTGCGGAAACCGGGCTTTCCGTGGCCGGTGTTGAGGATGGCGCGCAGGTGACGCTGGGAGGGATGATCCGCAATGTAAAGGTCAAATATACCAAGAAGGGTGAGGCCATGGCGTTTCTGATGCTGGAAGATATGGTGGGGCAGGTGGAAGTGCTGGTATTTCCAAAGATCTACCGCCAGTTCCAGTCCATATTGACAGAAGACCGTAAGGTGCTGATCAGCGGGCGCGTCAGTGGTGAAGAGGAAAAAGACAGCAAACTGCTGGCGGATAATGTCGTGGAATTTTCAGAGATCCGGCGCACGCTGTGGCTGCAGTTTGCGGACGAAGCGGAGAAGGAAGCAAAATTAAAAGAGATCGAGCCGCTTTTGGAGGCTTCGGACGGTGTGGACAGTGTGAAGTATTATTGTACGAAAACCAAAGCGGTGGAAACGCTGCCGGCAAACCGCAGCGTGCAGGCGGATGAAAACCTGCTCCTGGCACTGCAGGCTGTGCTGGGCAAGGCAAATGTGCGTGTGACCTACAAATGGAGCAAGGGACGGCACTACTGATAGAACGGGATAAATTTGTTGCTATTCACAGTCGAATCGCGCACTTGCTGCGCGATTACGACCCAAAACATTCCGAGAGAGAAGGGTTTTGCCCATCGCCGCAGGCGATTTTCATTGGCAAAACCCGTTACTATCACAGCACGAAGGGCTGTGAATAGTAACATAAATTTTTGTTGAAAAAACCGGCGCTATCATATAAAATGTTATGCGGTAGCAAAGGAGGCAAAAACGATGCCAACAACAAATAAAGAAGTAAAAACGATCGGCGTGCTGACCAGCGGGGGAGATTCGCCGGGAATGAACGCTGCGATCCGTGCCGTTGTGCGCAAGGCGATCGCGAACGGCCTGCAGGTAAAAGGGATCAAGAAGGGTTACCAGGGTCTCTTAAATGAAGAGATCGTAGATATGAACCGGAGGTCGGTATCCGAGATCATCGGGCTGGGGGGCACGATCCTGGGGACGGCCCGCTGTTCCGAATTTAAGACGGCCGAAGGTGTTCAAAAAGGGGCGGAGATCTGCCGCAAGCACGGGATCGACGGGATCGTGGTGATCGGCGGCGACGGCTCTTACCGCGGCGCGCAGAAACTTTCACATGAAGGGATCAATACCATAGGATTGCCGGGGACCATCGATCTGGATATTTCCTGCACGGATTATACCATCGGTTTTGATACGGCCATCAATACGGCCATGGAAGCGATCGATAAGGTCAGGGATACTTCATCTTCACATGAGAGATGCTCTATCATCGAAGTCATGGGGCGCGGCGCAGGTTATATCGCGTTGTGGTGCGGGGTAGCCAATGGCGCGGAAGATATCCTTCTGCCTGAAAAATATGATTATAATGAGCAGACGATCATTAACCATATCATAGAAAACCGCAAGCAGGGAAAGAAGCATCACATCATCATCAATGCCGAAGGGATCGGGCATTCCACTTCCATGGCACGGCGCATCGAGGCTGCGACAGGCATGGAGACGCGCGCGACGATCTTAGGCTATATGCAGCGTGGCGGTTCGCCGACCTGCAAAGACCGTTACTATGCATCCATTATGGGTGCTATGGCGGCGGATCTGCTGAAAGCAGGCAAGACCAACCGTGTGGTAGCGCAGAGTGGAGGCAGGTTTGTGGATTTTGATATTGATGAAGCGCTTGCCATGGAAAAAAGTATTCCGGAATACGAATATGAAGTGAGCAAGATACTGTGAGCAGTGTCTGTAAGATGTGTTTTGATGATAACTTCACTGGCAAATGAAAAGATCAAACATATGGTGCAGCTGCGGGAGAAAGCAAAGCTGCGCGCTGAAGAAGGCGTGTTCCTGGTAGAGGGAGTACGCCTTTTTCGGGAAGTGCACCCGGAGGATGTGCTGGAGTGCTACGTTACGGAGCGCGGCGCAGTCCTTTTGGGGAAAGTGCCGGACGGTGCGGAAACGGTGTCGGAAAACGTGATGCAGAAGATGTCGGATGTGAAGACGCCTCAGGGCGTGCTGGC
Organism: Lachnospiraceae bacterium; assembly: GCA_017471325.1. Classification (GTDB taxonomy): domain Bacteria; phylum Bacillota; class Clostridia; order Lachnospirales; family Lachnospiraceae; genus NK4A136. Next base: position 8,245 of record JAFUUX010000040.1, read on the forward strand.
AGTGGTGCGGCGCAGGAAATATCGACGTGAAGAGCTGCTGGCCGGCAATGCGCCGCTGCTGATACTGGCAGAAGATCTGCAGGATCCGGGAAACCTGGGCACGCTGTTTAGGACCGCTGAAGCCGCAGGAGCCGATGGGATCATCTTAAATGCAGGCTGCGCAGATGTCTATCAGCCCAAGGTGGTGCGTGCTACTATGGGCGCGGTGCTGCGTATGCCCTTTATTATAGAAGAAAACATCACGGACTGCTTTGCGGTGCTGGCACGGAAAGGGATCACGGTGTATGCGGCGGCGCTGACGCAGAGAGCGGTGTTTTATACGGAGGCGGACTATACCGGCGGCAGCGCGTTTCTGATCGGCAATGAAGGGAACGGGCTTAAGCGGCAGACACTGCTTGCGGCGCAGCAGCAGGGTCAGGAGGTGATCATCCCCATGGCAGGTAGCACGGAATCACTGAATGCATCCGTCAGCGCGGCAGTGCTTTTATATGAAGCCGCCAGGCAGCGCGGTTTTGGGAAAGCGGGAGAAAGGATCAAAAGAGAAAGAATCAAAAGAGAAAGAATGAAGCAGCAGTAAAAAACGCTGCAGGGAATGTAAATGGGTAAATCACGGAAAGGCAGGGGAAAACGATGAAGATCGGTTTTATCGGTATGGGAAATATGGCGGGCGCGATGATCGGCGGCCTGTTAAAGAACGGTCTGGTAAAGGCGGAGGAGATCTACGGCGCGGATGTCAGTGAACAGATGGTGCAGAAGCGCGCGGAGGAATATGGGATCCATGCAGGGACGGACAACCGCGCAGTGGTGGCAGCAGCGGATTATCTGGTACTGGCGGTGAAGCCGCAGTACGCGGCGGAAGCCATAAAAGGGTTTCGTGACCTGTTAAAAGACCAGGTGGTGATCTCGATCATGGCGGGAAAAACACTGGCGTGGCTGGGGGAGGCGCTGGGCAGTGGCGTCAAGTGCGTGCGCTGCATGCCAAATACGGCGGCTTTGGTAGGCGCGGCCATCACCGCAGCCACACCGAATGAAAAAGTGACGGAGGAGGAGCTGAAGACGGCGCTTGCGATCCTGCAGTCTTTCGGCACGGCCAGTGTAGTGCCGGAGCGGCTGATGGATGCCGTGGTAGGCGTGAGCGGCTCGGCACCGGCTTATGTGTTCATGTTTATCGAAGCCATGGCAGATGCGGCAGTGGAGGAGGGGATGCCTCGGACCCAGGCCTATGAATTTGCCGCGCAGGCAGTTTACGGCAGCGCAAAACTGATGATAGAGACCGGAAAGCATCCCGGGGAATTAAAAGATATGGTATGTTCACCGGCAGGCACTACGATCGCAGCGGTACGTGTCCTGGAAGAAGCAGGCTTTCGGGGAGCCGTGATCGATGCGGTGGAAGCGGCCACGGAGCGCTCCAGGGAATTGTGATATGACGGTAGTGACGTTAAAAAAAGGCGAAGGCAGGACATTAAAGGCCGGGGGCGCATGGGTATATGACAATGAGATCGCCGCGGTACAAGGTACATATACCAATGGTGATATCGTGCGGCTGCAGGATTTTGACGGTTATCCCATGGGACAGGGGTTTATCAATGCAAATTCCAGGATACGGCTGCGCATGGTCACGCGGGATGCGGAGGCAGTGATCGATCAGGCATTCTGGGAAAGGCGTCTGCGCTCTGCCTGGGAATACCGCAGGAAGACGGTAGATACTTCCAGCTGCCGCATCCTGTTTGGAGAGGCTGATTTTGTACCGGGGTTTATCCTGGATAAATACGAAGATGTGCTGGTGGTGCAGTCCCTTTCCCTGGGGATCGACCGTTTGAAAGACGGCCTGCTGGAACTGGCGGTAAAGATACTGGCGGAAGACGGTATCCGCGTCCGCGGCGTCTATGAGCGCAGTGACGCAAAGGAACGGGAGAAGGAAGGCCTGGAAAAGAAAAAGGGCTTTTGGGGAGAAACATTTGACACAACGGTGCAGATCACGGAAAACGGCGTGAGATATTTCGTAGATGTCAAAGACGGACAGAAGACCGGGTTTTTCCTGGATCAGAAGTATAACCGCCTGGCCATACAGGGGCTGTGCCGCGGGGCGGATGTGCTGGACTGCTTTACGCATACCGGTTCGTTTGGCTTAAATGCGGCTGTGGCGGGCGCGGCAAGCGTACTTTCTGTAGACGCCTCGGAAAGCGCGCTGGAGACAGCGCGTGAGAATGCGAGGCTGAACGGCGTGGAGGATATCGTGGAATACCGCTGCGCGGATGTGTTCGCGCTCCTGCCGGAGCTGGAGCGGCAGGGAAAGAAATATGACGTGGTGATCCTGGACCCGCCGGCCTTTACAAAAGCAAGGGATTCTGTCAAGGCAGCGGCAAAAGGCTATCGGGAGATCAACCTGCGGGGCATGCGCCTGGTGAAGGAGGGCGGTTTCCTGGCGAGTTGTTCCTGCTCACATTTTATGGACAGGGAGTTGTTTGAACGCACGCTGGCAGAGGCTGCCAGGGCAGCACATGTGCGTTTAAAGCAGGTGGAGTGCAGGGCGCAGTCTCCGGATCATCCGATCTTATGGTCGGGAGATGCCTCTTTTTACCTGAAATTCTACATCTTTCAGGTCGTGAAAGAAATGTAAACTACCGGTAATTTTATGTAAATCAAAAACTGCCATTAGCACGCTTTTGGCAGTTTTTTTATTTGCCCGAAAAAGTAAGCGTTTACATAAAAAAATTATGCAAAAAAGTCAATAAAATCAGATGTTTCACGGGATGTGAAACATTTGCCTGAAAAATATTCTGAAAAAAATTTGACAAATCATCTTTTGTGTGCTAATATGCCACGCAACTTAAATGTAACAAGTTTGTAACAAAGTAAACAAAGTTGTAACAAGTTGACATAAAAATGTAACAAGTTGACATAAAGATGCTGTTTTACGGGAGACATTTATAGTAAGCGCAATAAATAATTGCGCTTACTATAACGCTCCGCGAGGATGCGCACGGATTTTGTAAGGAAATATGCCGCTTTCAGCGGCCAAAATCCGGCGCAGTAAACGACAAAACGAAAATAGTTTTGTCGTTTA
>JAFUUX010000164.1 GCA_017471325.1 Lachnospiraceae bacterium
CATCCAGCCCCACTTCATGAAGCATCTCAGCCACTTTCGCTTTCCTCGCGGCCGCATCCGGGCATTTGGCCTCCGGATCTCTTTTGGGTGCCAATTTCAGCGGCTCCTGCATGATCCAGCCGATCGTCATCGCCGGATTTAAGGAACTGTACGGATCCTGAAAGACCATCTGCGGTGCTTTCGTGTTCAGCGTGATGGTACCGTTCTCCACAGGGACCATCCCCAGGATCGCCTTTGCAATGGTACTTTTGCCGCTGCCGCTTTCCCCGGCCAGCCCCACGATCTCCCCCCGCCGGATCATCAGTTCCACGCCGGAAAGCACGGTTTTCTTTTTTTTATTCTTTCCAAAAGATACGGTCACATCCTTCATCTGTACCAGGATATCGTTCTCTATGCCCATTCTGCCAACCTTTCCTCTTATACCACCCGGGGGTATGGGGTGTTCTCGCCGGTTCCCGGCTCTACAACACCACCTGCGGGATTGCCGCGATCAGGTGCTTCGTATATTCCTCCTGCGGCGCATTAAAGATCTGCTCCACATCCCCCTGTTCAACGATATGCCCCAGCTGCATCACGATCACCCTATGGGAAATCTGGCGGATCAGGGACAGATCATGGGAAATAAAGAGCACGGATACCTGCTCCTTTTGGTTGATCTCCAGCAACAGCCGGATGATCTGCGCCTGCACGGTCACATCCAGTGCTGTCGTACACTCATCAGCGATCAGAAGCTGCGGATTTCCCACCATGGCCGCCGCGATCATTACCCGCTGGCGCATGCCCCCGGACAATTCGTGCGGATAGGCTTCGTAAACGCGCTCCGGATCATCCATTTCCACGTTTTTCAGCCATGCCAGCGCACGCCGCTTTCTCTCTTCGGCCGATACCTCCGGATGATGGATGCGCAGGGCTTCCTCTACCTGCATTCCTACCCTCATGGTCGGATTGAGCGCGGTCATCGGCTCCTGAAAGATCATGGAAATCTCATCCCCCTGCAGGCTGCGCAGTTTTTTCCGTTCCATCGTCATAAGGTCTTCCCCGAGAAACAGGATCTGCCCTTCCTTACGCAGTTTTTTACGCGGCAATAGTCCCGCGATCGCCAGTGCTGTCATGGATTTTCCGGAACCGGATTCCCCGACGATCCCCAGGATCTCGCCTTTTTGCAGTGAAAAATCCACATGCTCCACCACGCGCTCCGGACGGTCGTGGTCATGAAATTCAATACCGAAATCTTTGACTTCCAATATGGTCTCTGCCATTTCACTCCTCCGTCATGCCTTCCGCCAATAACGCAAATCCCAGCACCATGAGCACGATCACCAGCCCGGGAAACAGCGCGTACCAGGGTGCGGTAAACAGATAGGACTGTGCTTCGGACAGCATCCGGCCAAGGGATGCCTCCGGCGGCTGTACACCGATCCCCAGATAACTCAGTCCGGCTTCCGCCAGTACCGCATTGTTAAAACCGATCATCACAGAACTTAAGAGCACCGGCACGATATTGGGCAGGATATGTACAAAGATCAGCCGCAGATGCCCTGCCCCCATCAGCCGGGCGCTCTGCACATAATCCAGCGTCACCTGCTTTTTGTACTCGGAACGCACGATCCTTGCGAAACTGGGAATGAAAGCGATCCCCAGCGCCAGCACCACATTGATGGTCCCGGTACCCAAAAGGCTGATGATGACCAGTGCCAGCAGGATGCTCGGAAACGCAAACAAAGCATCGTTTACGCGCATCAGGATATCATCCGGCAGACCGCCAAAATACCCGCAGACACTTCCCACCAGGATACCGGCAAAGGTGCCGATGGCAACGGTGGCCAGCGAAATGAAGAAGGTATTGCGTATCCCCTCCATCACGCGGCTGAAGATATCCCGGCCGTAATTGTCGCAGCCCATGATATGCTGCAGGGAAGGCGCGGCATTTTTCGCTGCGGCATTCATTTCCGTAGAAGCATAAGGGGTATAAAAAATACCGACCAGCGCGACCAGCAGGATCAGCGACGTGATCCCCGCCCCTGCAAAAAAATTAAAGTTCCGATGTTTTTTTATCCATTCCCGGATCGTTTTCATACTGTCCCGTTCTTTCCCATTCCCAAACCAACGTATCTGTAAATACTGATCTCTGCTCAGCCCTTACGCATCCGCGGATCCAGCCGCCGGTACAAAAGATCCACGATGAAATTCATCAGCACGACCACAAATGCGATCAATAATATCACTGCTTCCACCACCGGATAATCCCGATGGGAAATGGAGGTAAGCAGGATGCGCCCCAGTCCCGGGATATTGAATACCTGCTCCACCACGATACTGCCGGCTATGGTATCCGCTACCGCCATCCCCCAGAACGTCACCAGCGGGATCATCGCATTTTTCAGCACATGCCGGTAGAGCACCTCCATCGTGGAATTGCCGCGGCTGTATGCCGTGCGTACATAATCCTTATCCGCTTCCGCCAGGATCGCGCTGCGCAGCAGTTTTATCGACATGGCGCACTTAGGGATGGCGATCGCTATGGACGGCAGGAACAGATACGAAAGGAATGCCCAAAAATCCTTTTTATAAGAAACATACCCGCCTGGCGTAAACCATTTCAGGATCAGCCCGAAAAACCAGGTGAGCAGGATCCCCAGGAAAAACGAAGGGATCGCCATCAAAAACTGGTTCGCCACATACCCCGCACGGTCAAATTTACTGTAAGCGTATTTGGAAAGCAATACCCCTGCGGGAACTGAGATGAGCAGTGTCAGCAGCATCGAAAGGATCGTCATCGTCAGGGTGATGGGCAGTTTATCCCCGATCATCCGGATCACCGGCATATGATAACTGTAAGATTCGCCCAGATTCCCCTTCAGGCAGTCCCCCAGCCAGTCCAGATAGCGCAGCAAAAACGGCCGGTCCAGCCCCATCTGGGCACGCAGAGCCGCTAATGCCTCCGGCGTGGCATTATCCCCCAGTTTGGAAAGCGCCGGATCTCCGGGAATGATCTCAAACGCGGCAAATACGATAAAAGACACGCCCAACAGCGTCAGCAGCATCGCGATCAGTTTTTTCCCATAATGTTTCATTTCAGCAAAGACTCCTTCGTATCCGGCGGAACGGATCATGAAAATACCCGGGCACGGCTTCACGCACCCGGGCATCTTTATATTCCGATCATTCGACGATATACAGGCTTGCAAAATCCTGTACATACAGCGGGTAGAACTGATATCCCGCATATTTCTGATTCAGCGCCACAAAGGTCGGCAGGTCCTGAATATATACATTTGCCGCATCATCTGCAAGGATCTGCAGGCAGTCTTTGTATAATGCGGTGGCTTTTGCGTCATCCGCAGATACGATCGCCTGCGCATACTTCGCATCATAATCCGCGGAATTGAAATTCACAAAGTTGTTTGGTGCATCCGATACAAAACGGGAAAGCAGTGCCGGCGCCGTCAATACCGATGCGTCCACGCCGACCACGGTGGTTTCGTAGTTTCTGTCCTTATACACGTCTTCCAGCCAGCTGTTCCACTCTACCAGTTTGATCTCTGCAGTCACGCCGATCTTCTTAAACTCCTCTACCAGCACCTCCGCAGTGGAAATATGCTGCTGATAATTGGACGGTACCGTGATGCTGAAAGAAAAGCCATCCGGATAGCCGGCCTCTGCCAGCAGTGCCTTTGCCTTCTCAAGATCCTGGTCATATACATGATTTAAGGACTCGTCATAATACTTGCCAAATGTCGGGAACACGCTGCTTCCGATCTCAAAGCCTTTGCCGCCGGATACAAAATCCATGATCTCCTGCGGATTTACGGCATAGCACAGCGCCTGGCGCACGCGTATATCATCAAACGGCTTTACGGCATTGTTCAGGTAAAGTGCCTGTACCAGGTTCATGGCGCCTTCCAGCACTGCAAAGTCGCTGCCGGCCAGTTCCGCTGCCTGGGTATCCGTGATACGGGCCACCATATCCACCGATCCGCCCTTTAACTCCATCACGATGGAATCCGGATTTGCCAGGACTTTTAATATGACATTTTGGATATGCGCCTTCTCGCCCCAGTAATCTTCAAAACTCTGCAGCGTGATGGATTCCTGCGGGGTACGCTCGATAAATTTATACGGTCCGGTACCGATCACGTTATGCTCGGGATCCGCATTGGACTGTGGCAATACCGCACAGGTGCAGGCAGCCAGAAACTGGGCATCTGCTTCCTTCAGCGTGATCACTACAGTCTTATCATCCTGTTTTTCGATCGTATCAATGTAGGAAAATTCCGGCTCCAGAGGTACCTCCCCCTCTGCGCAGCGTTTGATCGAATAGATCACATCCTCCGCCGTGACATCACTGCCATCATGGAATTTTACACCATCCCTTAAAGTAAATGTGTAGACCAGTCCGTCATCGCTGATCGTGTAGTTTTCGGCCACGGCTGCTTTCAGATCACCGTTCACATCATACTTCACAAGACCTTCATAAATGTTGAACAAGATCTCCCTGGTACCTGCCGCCGTCACCTTGTGCGGGTCAAGTCCGTCTTCCAGATCCTGCGGAATACCGATCGTGATCGATCCTGCGGCATTCCCTTCCGAAGTGCTGTTCGTGATCTGCTCAGAAGAAGTTTCTCCTGTCTTGTCACCTCCGCATCCGCTGAGTGCAACAGCCATCGTCGTCAGCAATCCTGCGAGCAAAAACCTTACTCCCTTTTTCATTGCTTCCTTCCTCCTTTTGGATATGAAATTGTAAAGAACTGCCGGTGCTTACGCCCCGGATTTTTTGTTGATCGCTCTGTCCTTTTGCAAGTAACAGGCACAACAGAATGAATTCTATCTCTTTATCGGCAAAAAAGCAAGAAGAATTTACATTTTTTTGCCGATCTTAAAAGATCCCCTTCAGGAAAGCCTCATAACCTTTGACCGCCTCATAGATATCCGCTTTGCTGGCGATCTCCCAGGGCGCATGCATATTGAGCACAGCCACGCCGCAGTCGATGACCTCCATCCCGTAGAGCGCCATGATGTAGGCAATGGTGCCACCGCCCCCCACATCTACTTTGCCCAGTTCCGCCGTCTGGTAGGCCACCTCCGCATCATCCAGCACCTTGCGGATCCTTGCCATATACTCCGCATTGGCATCATTGCTGCCGGATTTGCCGCGGGAACCGGTATATTTATTAAATACCAGCCCCCTCCCGAAATAAGCGGCGTTTTTCTTTTCATACGCGGAAGCATACAGCGGATCGAACGCTGCGCTCACATCCGAAGAAAGCATGCGGGAATTTGCCAGGCACCTGCGCAGTTTCAGTTCATCATAGCGTTCCGTATAGCCCAAAAGTTCCGCGATCGTATTTTCAAAGAAACGGGAACGCATGCCCGTTGCGCCCACGCTGCCGATCTCCTCTTTATCCACCAGCAGGCAGCAGGTGGTATATTCCGGCTGTTCCACATTCAGCATCGCTTTTAAGGAAGTAAAGGCACACACGCGGTCATCCTGGCCATAGCCCATGATCATGCTGCGGTCGATGCCGGATTCCCTGGCTGCTCCGGCCGGTACCACTTCCAGTTCTGCAGACATAAAGTCTTCTTCCTCAAGATCATATTTGTCCTGCAGAAGTTTTAAAATATTGGCTTTTACGGCTTCTTTCTGCTCTTTTTCCTCTTTACCGTCTTCTTTTAGGGCTTTCAGCGGCCGGCTGCCGATCAGGATATCCAAAGCCTCCCCCTCGATCACCTTTGCCGCTTTTTTCTCCATGTTTTCCCCGGAAAGATGGATCAGCAGATCCGTAATGCAGAATACCGGATCGTTCTCCTCCTCACCGATGCAGACCTTCACAACGCTGCCGTCTTTTGTGGCCACCACGCCATGGATCGCCAGCGGTATCGTCACCCACTGGTATTTTTTGATCCCGCCGTAATAGTGCGTATCCAGATAAGCAAACCCGCCATCCTCATAAAGCGGGTTCTGCTTTACATCAATGCGCGGGCTGTCGATATGCGCCCCCAGGATCGCCATGCCCTTTTCCAGCGGCTGCACGCCGATCTGGAAGAGCGCCAGCATTTTTTTCATATTGACGGCATATACCTTATCTCCGGCTTTCAGTTTTTTTCCTTTGCCGATGATCTCCTGTAAGTCTTTATAGCCGGCCTTTTCTGCCATGTCCACAGCCAGTTCCGTGCACAGCCGTTCCGTCTTTCCTTTGCTTAAAAAGGCTCTGTATTCGGCGCAGACTTTTTCCAATGCTTCCGATTCCGCATCCTGATATTGATTCCAACTGTTTTTTCTCTCCATGTTATCTCCTCTTTTTTATGAATTTATGCCTGTTCGCAGATGTCCAGATGGGAAAGCAGCCGTTCATAAAAGCGCAGCGTGGCAGCATCACTTACCGGGCGGCCGGACTGAAAATAGAAGACCGATAACCGCCCTTCCGTCCCGTGCCCCAGCTGCTGCATCCTGTTCATCAGATGGCGCACTGTCCCCGCACTGCCATCGATCATCTGTATCTGTTTTCCCAGAAGCCTGCGGAAGACCGGCGCGAAATGATTGAAATGCGTACAGCCAAAGACCAGCGTGCCATAAACCTGCGGATCAAGCAGCCCCAGTTTCTCTGCCAGATAGTCCCGCACCGCATCGCTTTCAAATACCCCCTGCTCCGCAAAGGATACCAGTTCGGGCAGCGCAAGGATATCCACCTTATGCCGCTCATCCACGCGGTCGATCAGATCATGCAGTTTCTTCTCGCGTATGGTCAGGGGTGTGGCTACCACCAGGATGCGCTTCTCCCCACCATGCTCCACCGCCGGTTTTACGGCCGGTTCAATACCGATCACGGGAAATGTATATTTTTGCCGCAGATAAGCGGCTGCCGCCGAAGTCGCCGTATTGCAGGCGATCACCACTGCATCGCAGCCCTGCGCCTGTAAAAAGGCCACTGCCGCGTCAGAATAGGCGCGGATCTCCTCCACGCTTTTGGTGCCGTAAGGTACATGATCCGTATCCGCATAGTAAAGATACGTTTCCTGCGGCATCATGCGCATCGCCGTATGTAAAACCGTAAGTCCTCCGATGCCGGAATCAAACAGACCGATCTTCATGTCTCACTGCCCCGCCGGTGCTTTTAGCCCCGCTGCCTGATACAGTTTCCGCATCTCTGCCGCGGTCAGTTCACAATACTCCCCGGGCTGCAGATTGCCCAGCGTGATATTCAATACACGGGTACGTTTCAGCGCCCTGATCCGAAAATTTTCCTGCGCCCACATCCTCCTGATCTGCCGGTTGAGCCCCTCGGTCAATACCATGCGCACCACATAGCGGCTGATCTTTTCGATCCTGCATGGTTTCGTTTTTCGCTTTAGATCCGGAAGGTACACACCTTTTTTCAACTTCTCGATATTCTCTGCCATGGGCTCACGGTCCAGATGGACGATATACTCTTTTTCGTGCCCCTTGCTGCCCTGCATCATGGCGTGGATCAGATCCCCGTCATTGGTCAGCAGGATCAGACCTTCCGACTCTTTGTCCAGCCGGCCGGCATAAGTCACACGTATCGGATAATCGATATGATCCAGTATGGTTTCCTCCGCGTGCGGATCCGACTCACTCACCAGCAGGCCGGGGGGTTTGTAAAAAGCAAGCACCACTTTTTTAGCGGTCCCCTTCACCCGTACGCCATCCGCATAGATCTCCTCCGTGCCGTCCACTTTCACGCCCAGTCCGGCCGTTTTTCCGTTTACCGATACTTTTCCTGCTTCGATCAGGCGGTCCGCCTCCCGTCTGGAACAGACGCCGCATTCCGCCAGATATTTATTCAAACGCATCTCTTGCATAATTCCCTGCTCACTCTTTTTTCGGCTTACCACCGTGTTGCGCTACCGCGATACTGCTGTTCCGTATATATCCGCAGATGTTCATACACCTTTCGTAGTCAGGCTCTTTCTGGCCGTTAAACTGCGGTACTCATCAAAGCAGTCAAATGTTGCAAAATAATCTGCCGGCGTCTCTGCCCTGCGGATCAGTTCCACCTCGCCGTTTTCCTTCAGCAGCAGTTCCGCGGACCGCAGTTTTCCGTTATAGTTGTAGCCCATGGAAAACCCGTGCGCCCCGGTATCATGGATCGCCAGATAATCACCCACATCGATCTTTGGCAGATGCCGGTCGATTGCAAATTTATCATTGTTCTCGCAGAGGGATCCCGTCACATCGTACACATGATCCAAAGGCGCATCCTCTTTGCCCAGTACCGTGATGTGATGATATGCGCCGTACATGGCCGGACGCATCAGATTGACGGCGCAGGCATCACAGCCGATATACTCTTTATGGGTATGCTTTTCGTGGATCGCCTTGGTCACCAGCATGCCATAAGGTCCCATCATGAAGCGCCCCAGTTCCGTATAGATCGCCACATCCCCCAGACCGGCCGGCACCAGGATCTCGTCATAGACTTCTTTCACTTTTGCGCCGATCAGCCGGATATCATTCGGTTCCTGATCCGGTCGGTAGGGAATGCCGATCCCGCCGGAAAGATTGATAAAGTTCAGTGAGATACCCAGTTTTTCCCTGATCTCCACTGCTGTTGTAAACAATTCCCTTGCCAGTGTGGGATAATACTCATTCGTCACGGTATTGCTTGCCAGGAATGCATGCATGCCGAATTCCTTCACGCCCTCTTCTTTGAGGATCCGGTATCCTTCAAAAAGCTGCTCTCTGGTCAGGCCGTACTTCGCATCCCCCGGATTATCCATAATATCCGTCGTGATCTTAAACACGCCACCGGGATTATACCGCAGGCTCAGGCGCTCCGGAATATGCCCGATCACCTCTTTTAAAAATGCGATATGCGTGATATCGTCCAGATTGATGGTCGCCCCCAGCATCGCTGCCAGCGCAAAGTCATCCCGCGGCGTATCATTAGAAGAAAACATGATATTATTCCCGTGGATGCCCACCGCCTGAGACAGCATCAGTTCCGTATAAGAAGAACAGTCACAGCCGCAGCCATACTCTTTCAGGATCTTGATCAGGAACGGATTCGGGGTAGCCTTGACCGCGAAAAACTCCTTATAGCCTTTATTCCAGGCAAAAGCCTCTTTCAGCGCTTTTGCATTTTCACGGATCCCCTTCTCATCGTAGATATGAAAAGGTGTCGGAAAACGCATCACCAGCCGCTCCACCAGTTCCTTTGTAACAAACGGTACTTTTTTCATAAGATTTCCTCTCTTTCTATACTTTAGCGGAAAGCCTCTTTGCGTTCCTGCTTTCCGTAAAAGATCCTGACCATGCCCTTTTTATGCCCTCTGCTCTACTCGATCTGCCAGTCGATCGGCGCGACACCATGTTCTTCCAAAAACGCGTTTGCCCGGCTGAAATGTTTACAGCCAAAAAAGCCGCGGTACGCAGATAACGGGCTCGGGTGCGGCGCCTGCAGTACCAGATGCGCCGGATTGTGCAGCATTTCTGCCTTCTTGCGGGCATTGCTCCCCCACAGCATATACACGATCGGACGCTCCTCCTGTTCCACTGCCCGCAGGATGGCATCCGTAAACAATTCCCAACCGATGCCCTTATGGGAATCCGCCGCATGCGCCCGCACTGTCAGCACCGTATTCAGTAAAAGCACACCCTGCTGCGCCCACTTGGTCAGATTGCCGTGTGCGGGGATCGTACAGCCCAGATCATCCTGCAGTTCCTTATAGATATTCTCCAAAGATGCCGGGATCTCCACACCCTTCTGCACCGAAAAGCAAAGCCCGTGTGCCTGCCCGACATTATGATAGGGATCCTGTCCCAAAATCACTGCTTTTACCTCATGCAGCGGTGTCAGATGCAGGGCGTTGAAGATATCCTTTGAGGGCGGAAAGATCTGCCTGGTCTCATATTCCTTCTTTACTGTTGCATACAGTTTTTTATAATACTCTTTTTTAAATTCCGGCTCCAGCACGTTCAGCCAGTCCCCTGTCAATGCAGCCATATCCCACCTCACAGACGCACAAAAACACCGCGCTTTCGCAGATATTCCTTCAGTGCAGCGATCTCTAATTCTTTAAAATGAAAGAGCGAAGCCGCCAATGCGGCATCTGCCCTGCCCTCGGTCAGCGCATCATAAAAATGCTCCTTTGTGCCGGCGCCGCCGGATGCGATCACCGGTACGGATACCCGCTCCGAAATGGCTCTGGTCAGTTCCAGATCATAGCCGGCTTTGGTCCCGTCGCAATCCATGCTGGTCAACAAGATCTCGCCGGCGCCCAGTTCACAGCCGCGCACGGCCCATTCCACGGCATCGATCCCCATATCGACGCGTCCGCCGTTTTTATAGATATTCCACCCGCTGCCATCGGCACGCCGCTTTGCGTCGATCGCCAGGACCACGCACTGGCTGCCGAATTTATCTGCCGCGTCCGCGATCAGCTGCGGATTCATGATCGCGGCACTGTTGACGGATACCTTATCCGCCCCCTCCCGCAGCAGTTCCTTAAAATCATCCACCGTGCGGATGCCGCCGCCCACGGTAAATGGGATAAACACCTTTTCCGCCACCCGGCGCACCATATCCACCACGGTCTTCCTTGCATCCGAAGATGCGGTAATGTCTAAAAACACCAGTTCATCTGCACCGGCCGCATCATAAGCCGCCGCGATCTCTACCGGGTCCCCGGCATCGATCAGATTCACAAAATTAACACCTTTTACCACTCTGCCGCCATTCACATCCAGGCAGGGGATGATCCTTTTTGTATGCATATCATATCTCCAAAAAATTTTTCAGTATCTGCAGCCCTGTAGCAGAGCTCTTTTCCGGATGAAACTGGGTTGCAAAGATATTTCCTCTCTCTACCGCAGCATGGATATGTGTACCATACTCCGTAGTCGCCGTAACGATATCCGGCTCCTCCGCATACAGGTAATAAGAATGCACAAAATACACAAATGCCCCTTCCCCGATCCCGTGGAACAGACGGCTGTCCCGTTTAAGATGCAGGGAATTCCATCCGATCTGAGGCACCTTAAGCCCTTCCGATGACGGTATGCGCAATATCTTTCCCGGAAAGATCCCCAACCCTTTTGCACCCGGGCTTTCTTCACTGCTGTCAAACAAAAGCTGCAGCCCTACACAGATGGCCAGGAACGGCTTATCCTCCCGCACCGTTTCATAGACCAGGTCTTTCAGACCGTATTTTTCGAGTTTTTCCATGGCATCCCCAAAAACGCCCACCCCCGGCAATACGACCTTATCCGCATTCCGGATCACTTCAGGTGATCTGGTCAGTTCTGCCTTTTCTCCCAAAGCTTCCAGTGCCTTTACCACGCTTTTGGTATTTCCTGCATCATAATCCAATACTGCGATCATACTCTTTCGTCCTTATCCTCAAAAATATTTTTACACATCATCGCAAGACCGTTTTTCCCCACAGCAGTTCCTAAAACTGGTCGCTGTCGATCTGCAGATTCACCTCCGTGCCATTGGCCGTCGCGTTTCCGGTGGCCGGATTGCCTGAAACAGCCTCCGGCAGAAGTTCTCCGGTTCCGCCAGCCGCTTCAGGCGGCAGACCTTCCTCACCTGCACCGTTTAACAGGTTTTCACCCTGCTCCAGATATTGCTGCTCTGCCGGCAGCAGATCCGGAAGGTCGCCTCCGACAGCCTGCGGTGTCTCCTCCGGCATCATATCAGGCGTCTCCTCCGGCATCGTATCCGGGATCTCCGGCATATAATCCCGATAGCGTTCATTGATCTCATCCTGCAGCAGACGATATGGCTCTCCGGCGGCGGCCGCCTGCAGTTTTCCGGTATAATCCGCCTTGGAATAAGCCAGGGTTTCCCTCGCTTCCTCCTCGGTCATATCAAAATCACCTCCCAATGCCGCAACGATCTGCAGATAGATCTCCCCAAACTCCGGCGCCACATCCAGCTCCCTCGCCTGGTCTTTTAATTCATCATACCGTTTCACTCCCTGCAGAAGTGCATCCAGAGCATCTTCGCGCATCCCCATCGCCCGGTAATTTACATAGGATTCGTATTTTCTCTGCAGCGTGACCAGCAATCTGGAGCGCTCATAGATCAGCCTGTCGCTCTCATTCAGATCCTTACCGTACATCATCAGAAAGGCAGATTTATAATCCTGTTCATAATACGCATTCCGTGCGGATCTCAATGTCAGCAGCGAAGGCAGGTACAGCGTGATCAGCAGCAATGCCGCAAGGATGGAAAAGGCCAGCATAAAAGTACGCATAACATACTTCTTCGGGATCCTGCGGGAATTGTCTTCCTCTGCCGGTTTCTCTTTCTTTGGTTTCTTCGGCTTCTTTTCCTTGACCGGCTTTTCTTTCTTTGGCTTCTTTTCCTTTTTGGGCTTTTCCTTCTTTTTCTTTTTGCCTTTTGCTTCTTCCTCGGCGTCGATCTCTTTTAAGATTGCCTCGTTTTCACTGCTTAATCTGGTCTGTTTGCCTTCCGGCAGTTCATCCTCTTGCGCGCCTTCCGGCTCTGCCGTCAGGATCGCCAGAAGGCGTGCTAAAAATCCGGGTTTCTTTTCTTTTTTCTCTTTTGAGCCTTCGGAAGGATCCGCCCCTTCTTTTTTTTCTTTTTTCTTTAAAAGCCCGGAAAAAAGTCCGCCCTTTTTCTTCTTTTTCTCTTCGCCGGCTTCCTCGTTTTCTCCTAGCGCCGACTCTGCGCCGGTGTTTTCCAGCTGATCTAATATGCTGTCATCCAGCAGTTCATTATTTTCCTCTTTTGCAAGGAAATCCCCCAGATCGCTCAGATCCGGATCCGTCTCACCCAGGTCCTGCAAAATGGAAACCACATCGTCTTCCCCATTTAGCAGCGGGTCCGCCGCTTCATTGCCGGCAGCCTCCGCCAGCCGCATCTGCTCCTCGATATCCTCCAGACCGAATCCACTCCCCAGTCCGGCCAGGCTGATATCATCCGAAAGTCCCAGATCCGCACCGGCGATCACCGTATCCCCGCCACCGTTTTCTGCAAACAACTGTGAGATCTCATCCGCGGATAATTCTTCATTTCCACCGCCAGCCTCCGCATCCCCTTCTGCAGGCAGTACCTCTCCATTGGCCTGCGCCAGCATCGCTGCGATCTCATCCTGATCCAACATGCGGTTCGGATCATCGTCAACTGCTGCAGCCACTTCCGGCGTTACAGGCTCTTCTGTGACAGGCGTTTCTTCCGCTCCCCCGTTCATGGACGCGATCAGTGCCGCGATATCGTCCTGATCCAATTTTTTGTTTGGATCATCCGATACTTCCGGCGTTAAAGGCTCTTCTGCGACAGGCACCTCTTCCGCTCCCCCGTTCATGGATGCGATCAGTGCCGCGATATCGTCCTGATCCATTTTTTTATTTGGATCATCCACTACTGCCGGCGTTACAGGATCTTCCGCTCCCCCGTTCATGGATGCGATCAGTGCCGCGATA
>JAFUUX010000165.1 GCA_017471325.1 Lachnospiraceae bacterium
GCACATCATGGAAACGCTTAATCTCTTCTTCCTTTGCGCCTTCCGTGTAATAGTTAAGCACAGTACGGCAGACGATCTTATGGTAATCTTTCGGATAATCCGGCGGCTCCAACCGGTTTGCCTGTTTAAATGTCACCCTGGATTTGATCTCATCACTGATCGCATACGCCACTTTCAATGTCGAAACAGGATCACTGTCCCCGATCTGCTCCACCGCATCCATTTCCTTTGCGGTCAGTTTCGTAAAATACTTTTCTTTAAATTCCTTCGGTACGCCAGCCAGAGACTTTTCGTCATAAATGCCGCGTTTCGCTTTTGCGATGATCGTCTTATCGATATCCGTCGCATAGATCCTGATCTGATTCAGCGGTATGTACTTTGAAAGTGCCATAACCAGCGAATACGGCTCATCTCCGGTAGGGCAGGCAGCCGACCAGATCTTTAAGTTTTTCCCAAAACGCTTGATCAGCAGAGGGATCACTGTCTTATCCATAAAATCCCACTGATCGGGATTCCGGTAAAACTCCGACACATTGATCGTGAAGTGGTTTAAAAACTCCTCCATCGCATCCCTGTCGGATTTCAAAAGATTGATATATGACTGATAGTCCCGCAACCCTTTTTTCGTGATCAACTGGTCGATACGGCGTTTCATCTGCGCTTCTTTGTACGCATTCAGATCCACCCTGGTCAGGCTTAATACCTGCTTCTTTAAGTATTCATAATCACCCAGACCTCTTGCCGGGGTAGCCCCTGAAGAACCCGTACTGCCGGCGGCGGTTTTGCCTGCCGTGATTCCGGTCGATTTACGCTCTGTAAGTGACGAAGTCCGGTCTTTCATCCTGTCCGAAACTCTGCCCGCACCGATATTCTTATCATTATCCTTAGACCGGTTCAAAAGAGATTTCCTCTCCGTCAGCGTACCTCCTGCCTTTCTTTTGTCCTTCAAGTCTATGGGCATGCTTTACTCCTCCTCGGAAGTTTCTCCATCATCCGCCAGCAGATCTTTCATGCTTAAAGAGATCTTGTGCTCTTCGATATTGATATCCACTACCTTTGCCTCGATCTCCTCATCCACTTTCAGGATATCTGCCGGTCTTTCGATATGCTTGCGGCTGATCTGGGAAACATGCAGCAACGCATCTACGCCCTCTTCAAGCTGGATGAATGCACCAAACTCCGTCATGCGTGCCACTCTGCCCTTTACGACAGTACCGATCGCATATTTGTTCTCCACATTCAGCCACGGGTTGTTCTCATCGAACTTTGCAGACAGGGCGATCTTATCACCCTTGATCTCTTTGATGATCACCTTTACGGTATCACCCTTCTTGAACACATTCTGCGGAACATCGATGCGTCCCCAGCTCATCTCGGAAATGTGCAGCAGACCATCGATGCCACCGATATCTACAAACGCACCAAAACTGGTCACATTCTTTACAACGCCTTCTTTTACATCGCCCTCCTTGATGTGCTGCAGTGCTTCTGCCTTTGCAGCATCGCGGCGCTCCTTCAGGATCGTTTTGCAGTCACCGATGTAGCGGCGCTCCTTCGGCTTAAACTCGCTCATGATGAACTCGATCTCCTGATCCGCAAACACATTCAGGTTCTTTGTGTAGGTGTCGGAAGCCAGGCTGGCCGGAATGAATACCGGAACCTCGTCTACCATAGCCACCAGACCGCCTTTTACCACCTCGGTCACCTTTGCCTTCAGGACAGTCTTATTATTATAAGCATCCTCAAGGATCTTGCTGGTCTTCTCAACGATGACGCGCTTATGAGAAAGCACTACCTGGCCATCACCATCATTCAGTTTCAACACCTTCACCTGGATGGGATCGCCCGGTTTCACTACTGTTGTCAGATCAAGAGTCTGGTCTTTGCTGTACTCGTTTCTGGTTACGATGCCGTCTGATTTATAGCCGATATTGACAGCGATTTCTGTCGGTGTAACAGAAATAACAGTACCTTCCACCACTTCCCCCGTTCTGATATTTTTGAAAGATTCTTCCAACATTTGTTCAAAAGTTTGTTCTGACATATTTTTGAACCTCCTCAATGATATAGTTCGGGGTGGAAGCCCCCGCTGTGATACCGACTGTATTGATACTGCCGTCCTGCCTCAGTTTCAGTTCCGCGAGTGTCTGGATAAACTCCGTCTTTTCGCATTCCTCATGACAGATTTCATAGAGTTTACGGGAATTGGAACTTTTCGCATCCCCGATCACGATCATGGCATCCGCATGCGCTGCAATCTCACGTGCCTCCGTCTGGTGCTGAACGGTCGCATTACATATAGTATTCACAATACTAACATAATACGATTTTTTTTCAAAGATTTCAACAATTTTTTGAAATTTCTTATGATGAAATGTTGTCTGCGCCACCACACACACTTCCGCCCCTGACGGCGGCGCATATTTTTCGGCCTCCTCCGCTGTCTGTATCACGCTCGCCGGTCTCCTGCACCAGCCCATGATGCCTTCCACCTCCGGATGCGCGGGGTTGCCGACGATCACGATCTCACGGTTTTCGCTTTCCCGGTATACGATCTCATGGATCCGTTTTACAAAAGGACAGGCCACGTCCACATACTGTACGCCTTTTCCTTCCAAAAGATCAATGATGCGCTTGGGCACACCATGAGAACGCAAAACCACGGTCCCCGAAGTGATCCGCTCCAGTTCCTCTTCC
>JAFUUX010000166.1 GCA_017471325.1 Lachnospiraceae bacterium
CCGATATAATGCCCTCTTGAGGCTGTGATAATATCCGGAAAACCGCCTGCTCTGCGCCAGTTTCGCACGCAGCGGCTGCAGCGTAAGCCACATAAGCGCCTGATACCACAGGCACTTGCCCCCCAGATATTCCTTCGTGATCTTTTTATGTTCCAAAGCCGCCTGCCTGAGATGCTCCGGCGTCTCCGAAAAACCGCTTCCCTGATAATCCGCCACGGTAATGCGCAGGCTTCTGCATCTTGCCTCTGCCCGGTAAACACACCACAGAAAGTGCTCATAATCCGCCCTTACCGGATACTGCAGATCATACGCGCGCTTTGCAAACAGATGCCGCGCATAAAAGCACACCTGATGGCAGGGCACATTCCTGTAGCAGACAAAATCCGTGATCCTCTCCGGCGCCGCATCCACACTGTCCTGCTGCCGGCGATAGAGGTCTCCGTAATAGATATCCGCCGGCTCTTTTGCAGCCGCCTTTGCCACACTGCCCAGCACCGTTTCCTGATAGAGATAATCACCGCAGTTTAAGAACAGGAAATACTCCCCCTTTGCCTCCTGCACCGCCTGGTTCATCGCGTCATAGATCGAACGGTCTTTCTTAACGATCAGCCGGATGCGCGCATCGGCAGGAAGCAGATCCGTCGAGCCGTCCGTCGAGCCGCCGTCCTTGACCACGATCTCAAAATCGGCATACTTTTGTGCCAGCACGCTCTCTACCGTTTTTTTCAGTTCTTCTCCCGCATTTAAAGATACCACGATCACGGAAAAGCGCATCTCATCCCCCTTAATACACCGGCACCAGCGGCCCGCTCTCCGAAAGCCATGTCGCGTAGGGCAGGATCTTGATATAGATATCCGATGCCTTATATAAAAACAACGCAAAGTACAAAAGCCCGGCCACGGCCGTCACTGCATACAGCACTTTCCGGCTGCGTTCCGGAAGGCTGCGCAGGAGACGCGGGATCAGCAGGATCTGGCTGATATTGAAATAATAGCCGATCCTGGACACAAAGGGCACAAAGGAAAAGAATCCGTACATGACCAGCGCCAGGATATTTAATTTCATATAAAAGGCCACCGTCTCATCTCCACTGACCGCCTGCGCGTAAAATACCGCACAAAGCAGCAGTACCGCCACGCAGCGCAGGATATTGACGATGCTGAGATCCCCGCCGGCAAGATATTCCTCCTCTTCCAGATAAGACGGGTACAGCCGCAGAAACAGCGCCATGTACTGCGTCCGCAGCACCAGGCCGCTTAAGGATATCACTGCCAGGACCGCCGCATACCACTTCTTCCATCGCATCCGTGCCAGCAGGTACGCCGGCAGTACGACCAGGGCCGTTTTGTGAAATAAGGCAGCGGACAGTACCAGCAAAACAAATTTTTCATACCTGCGCCCTGCCATGTAATGCATGGAACAGAACACCAGCGCCAGCGCAAAATAATACCGCACTGTATTGTAGGTCTGAAAATACATGCCCAGCGCCATAAACAGGAAAAACGATAATGCAAAATCCCGGCTCTGCGCATATATCCCGGCCAGGAACAAAAGCACCGTGGCAAAGGCAAAAACGGCAAAAACAACTAAAAAGTATTCATCTCCCAGAAAAGCGTAGATGCCCTTTACCAGCAGGTTAAATCCCGGTTCCGTCACCACATAGTTTCCCACGTTCACATCATGAAAGCGGACGATGTAGGTACGGTAATCATTGCCGGTATAGATCCGAAGGGCTGCCGGAACAAACAAAAGCAGGAACAGCCCTGCCAGCAGCACACGATCCGCGGCCTGCTGCCTGCTGCCCGCACCGGCCCGCTCCACCCTGCCCACACCGGATGCCAGCGCCATGCCCGCCCCAAACAGCAGCAGATAAAGGATCACGCCCTGCATACATCTTTCCCCCGGCGGATCCCCGCAAACAGCAGCCGCAGTGCTTTACGCGGCGAAAACTCCACGCACATCGCTTTCTTTTTCACTGCCACAAAGCGTACCGCCCAGATCCATGCCAGCCTGCCATATAAAAAGTGAAAGAGCACCCCCCGGTCCAGGAAAAACTTTTCATCATAACCATGAAACCAGGTGGACTCCCGCTCCTGTTCCCGCCCGATCCGTACCGGCAGCGCATAGATCTTTAAACCCTTTCTTAAACAGTCCGTAAAAAACAGGCTGTCCTCACCGTTGCTGTATGGCGCACCGCCGCCAAACAGCAGGGAAAAACCCACACCGGCTGCCCGGAGCGCTGACAATCTCGCCGCCGCGCAAAATGTCGGGTATCTGCCGCAGTTGTACCGCCGCACACGCTTCGCCTTTTCATTCCAGTAGGTCCTGCGTTTTTCATTCACTTCCAGATTAAACAAAAGCAGATCCGCCTGCGGGTATTTCCGGAAACTCTTTAAGATCCGCGCCGCATATCCCGGCTCATATACGATATCCTCATCGGAAAAAAGCACGATATCCGCGTCCGCCTTCAAAAGCGCCAGATTCCGGCTGCGCCCCACGCCGCGCTCGTTACAGTCAAAAACCCGGATCTTCCTGCCCTGCCACTCCATCTCCCGATATGCGTAATGATCGGTCTGGTTGATGATCACGGCATCACTTTCCAGCCCCATTCTCTGCGGCATGTGCTCCGTATCCTGCTCCACTGCCGCGATCAGCGTCTGCAACCTCATACCTTCTCCTCCGGCTGCCTGCCCCTGCCGAAATAATATGCCTTATGCAGGCGGTACTCCACGCCATACAAAAGCACTGCCGCCGGCTTTTTTTCACCGGCCGCTGCCCATTCCCGTCCGATGCGCTTCACCCCGTATTTTCCTGCCGGTATGCAAAGGATCCGTACCGCGTCCTCTGCTTTTTTACTGCCCGTCCCCTGGGGCAGCAGTTTTTTTACGGTCTCTGCCACACTGCTGTCCGCCGGCCTGCCATCCGGCTGTACCGCCACCACATTTTTTGCACCCGCGATACGCTCTGCCAGCAAACGCTTCAGCCGTTCCTTTTCCCGGCTGTCCTCTTTCCCGGCAAAAAGACTGCCGACGATGCATCCCTTCATCCCTGCGATATGGTACAGATCGCTTTCCAGGCGTACCGTATCCTCCATCAGATATATATACAGCACGATCAGCAGTGCCGCCAGCGCCCCCAGTACCGCCCCGCAAATCAGCCAG
>JAFUUX010000167.1 GCA_017471325.1 Lachnospiraceae bacterium
ATTCAGAAGGTACCGCGAGGGCTCCCGAAGCGTAGCGTAGGATGCCCGAGTTTAACGGCATTTCCGCCATCGAGCGAAGCGAGATTATGCATGGCGGAAATGCGTAACTGTCAGAACCCAGGGGGTTCTGAACAGTTACCGCAGGATGACGTATATGAAACGGATATCCGGCAGGATGCGGATGATGAAGCATTGAAGAAATTGAAGAGCATTGAAGATCTTAGGACCGTGTGTACGCAGATAGCATCAAAATGCGGGCTGACATGTATGCTGACAGGTCATGACAGCGGCAGGAAGATGGGATCCCCACAAAGTGCCGGGATGTTTTGATGGGCAGAAAACATAAGGAGAGAAGCATGCCTGATCAGGGCAGGCATATAGAAGAACAGGAGCAATTGCTAAAGGATTACGCACAGCTTGCAGAAGAGGTGCGTATGCGTCAGCATGCCCTGGAGAACCAGCTGAGCGCGGTACAGGGGATGCAGGGGGCGGAAGCAGAACAGTATCTGGAAAAACTGAACCGCGATCAGCGGTACAATCATCTGCTGCTGTGCGGAGAACCTTTGCTGGCAGGGCTGGTACACCGGAAATGTCAAAGAGCAAGGGAATGTGGTATAGAGATCGGGATCCATGTGGCGGCACGCATGCGAGGGACAGTACTGCCGCTGCAGGATGTGACCGCGATGGTGGGGATCCTTCTGGATAATGCGATCGAGGCGGAAAATACCCGGTCGGAAGCGGAACGGTATATCAGTATCACCTTTGATGAGGAAAACGGCTGCAGCCGTATCACAGTGGCAAACCGTTACCCTTATGTGCCTTATAATGAAATGGGCAAATGGTTTGGCTTCGGGCACAGCAGTAAGGGCGGCGGGCATGGAGTGGGGCTGGCGCATGTGCGGGAGATCTGCAGCGGCGGAGATGCGGATATCATATATGGAAACCGGGATACGGAGGATGGAAAGGATGATGCGGCAAAGGTCGCGGTGAATGAGGTATTCTTTACACTTGCCTTTGCAGCGGAACCGGAGGAACAGGAAGAAAACAGAACAGGTGCCGTGACGGGACAGACGGCGGGATCAAAGAGCAGAAACAGGCCGGGCGTTATGGCAGTGCCCATAGCGCTGGCAGTACTGGCCATGCTCTTTTTTGCGTATCGTTTTTTCCGGCAGGCGAAACAGCCGGACGGGATCCTGGCGGAGACAGAAACCATTGCCGGGACGGATACCGG
Source organism: Lachnospiraceae bacterium (assembly GCA_017471325.1). GTDB lineage: Bacteria > Bacillota > Clostridia > Lachnospirales > Lachnospiraceae > NK4A136. The sequence goes on from JAFUUX010000167.1 coordinate 1,232, forward strand.
TTTAGAACAGGAAAATACGGAAGGGGTGTCAGGATGGGTACAGACCCCGCCAAAAACCGTTGAAGAACTGAGGGCACAGTTTGCAAAAGGGCATGCCGCGCCATATTATCTGTATGAGGAAAACGAATGGGCGCCGGAAGATGGTGTGCAGATCGTATTGCCGGAAAATGATCTGTGGGAAACCGATGCATTTCAGGAAGACATGGTACGCCCCGGGCGGATACTTCTGGAATACTATGACGCGGCAGGCAACCATACCGGGCGGGATACCTATATTGCCGGCGGAATGGACAGTGCAGAGGATAAGGGATATCTGCATGATCTTGGGGAGGAAGTCAATCCGCCGCGCTGGATGTATCAGCGCAGGGTGCGGGAGCATTGGGACTATGATGCGGAAGGCCGGGAACTGCTTTATACCTGCGCTAAGCAGTATGGGGAAACGAAGGAAGCCGTGATATTGCAGCAGAGGGATACGGCGTATGGTACGGATGGCGCGGTACAGACGGTTTCCGTGCAGGAAAATGGCGAAAAGCGGATCGATGTATATGAAATCGATCCGGCAGGGACAGTCCGGTGCCGGCACCGGCAGAATGCGGCGGGAACCGTTTCGGAAACGCTGGAATATGAGTATGATGCGGAAGGATATCCGCTGGTCAATGCAGAAGGGATATGGCAGTGGGAGGCGGAGCACAGAAAGGCACGGCTGAGCGTGCCGGATCGGGAGGGGAAGGCGCAGGAATCGCTTTTCGTATATAACGATCAGGGACAGCCCGCAGAAAAATATTACCTGCAAGACGGTGTGTTCCTTTGCGGATACCGGGGGTATTTTGATGAAGCCGGAAACTGCTGTGAAGAATGTGATATGATGCCCATCCGGCAGAACGGCCGTTTATCTGAAGATTACCGTAATTTGTTTTACGATGAGGCCTGTACAAAACAACGGGAGCCAAGGGGGTATGCCGGGATCTATCGTTATCATGCTTATGACGGAGCGGGGCGCGAGGCGTACCGGCTCGAAGCGGATACGTTAGAGGGCTATGGGGATCTGTATCTGTATCATTATGATGATGCCGGAAGGCTGGCGGTTACGTATGTTTACAGGGTTTTCGGACAGGCCATGGACGGTTTTGCCCTAAAGACGCAGGAGGGCGGGCGGCTTTTGTTTTCCTGCGGATACCGGGAATATACGCTTTATGAAAAAAGCGGCGGCAGGTGGGACTTTATGCAGGAATACGTAACGCAGATCGAAAAAGAGGGAGCGGATGGCAGCACCGAGTATATCTGTCTTTTTTCGGAAGGATTTCCGCAGTGCAGGAAAACAGAGGATGGTGAGATCCTGGAAGAGTGGCAGGAATTTGATACGGATCAGCCGTGATCCGGTAAAAGATCCGTTTCCGGAATCGGAGCGCTATCCCGGAAAAAGGATAAGTGATCGTAATCCGCGCGGGAAAACGGTCGTGAAAAGGTGTTGACAATGAGAAATCCAAGAAGAAGTAAGCGGGGAAAATGGAAAAAAGATAATTGGAAGAGCAGGAGATGGGAAAGAGATTATCGCCGGCAGTATGATGGTAAGACAGACGGGAATGCCAAAAAGGGATCGAAGTATGGAAAAGTGTTTGAAACGATAGCGCTTATTTTTGCTTTGGTATGCATTATCGGTTTTCTCGGCGTGTTTTCGGTTTATGATCTGCTCAATACCAAAGCCATGGTCGAGATCAATGCAAACCGTATATCCTATCTTGGGGAGCATCAGCATAAACACCGCAGCCTTCCGGTTTTTAAGACTTATTATTATCTGGTAGAAAATACGGATACCCATATGGCGTGCGTGGTAGCGTCCGGCTCTGAAGACTGGAGGGAGAGGCACTTTGACGGGCGCGGGTATGCAAGCGCGGAAGAGGGCGTCACATGCAGCGGGATCATCAGGGGACTTGCGCCGCATGAGATAGAGAATGTGATGGCAGGCAGGATCCGGAGCGATACCCGCACAAAATACATTACGGATGCGGGTGAGGCGCTCGTCCTCGGCGGGAAGCGCAAGGCAGTGATCCGTCTGGTGCTTCTTCTGTTCTTTTTTCTGTATCTGGCCGGGATAGAGATCGTAGAGCGTTTTCATATAAAACTCGGATATGCGGCAGATTGCATATTGGGCAGCCTGATTCTGGTCTGGGCGCTTGCTTTCGCGCTGATGATCCGTAGCAGCGTGTTTGGATAGAGCGCTGCTGCCGAGATACACATTTCTTAAGATCTGGTCGTAAGGCGTAACGAAAACTTTTTTGAGCACAGATATTCTGCAATTCAGTCAAAAATCCGTATCCTGAGATCTGTTCTGTTATACTCTTTTTGTTTTTGCGGCTGCAAAGCATATCATATATCAGATCAAGGAGGGAACGGAAATGGGAATGATCAAAAAAGGTATTATGACGGTGTCGGCATCAGCAGCGCTGATGGCGCTGCTGGCCGGCTGTGGTCAGAGCAACAGGGATGTGGCGGGCACCTATCATGCAGAACTGAAGCTGATCGACTGGATGGGTGAAGAGGAAGCGGCGAACATGG
>JAFUUX010000168.1 GCA_017471325.1 Lachnospiraceae bacterium
AGATTCCGCTCACACCGCTGGAAAAAGAGCAGATGTTTGTGGATATCCTGCCGGAAGCTGAAGAGGATGATGGAATTGCATATCTGAGTTTTTTTGTGGAAGCACCGGAGGATGCAGCGGAAAAGCAGGCACTGATCGAAGAACGCAGTGCGGCGATCCGGCAGCAACTGGACGGCATCCGGGAGTACATGGAGATCGGGACCGGGACGCTGCAGATTTCAGAAACGGAGGATCTCGACTGGATCAATAACTGGAAGCAGTATTTCCATCAGTTTACGATCGATGATGATATTCTGGTGATCCCCTCCTGGGAGAATGTGGAGCCGGAGGACCGGAATAAGATGATCCTGCATATCGATCCGGGAACAGCCTTTGGAACCGGGATGCACGAAACCACGCAGCTTTGCATACGCCAGTTAAAAAAATACGTTACAACAGATACCAGACTTTTGGACGTGGGAACCGGCAGCGGTATTTTGTCAATTCTCTCACTGATGTTTGGGGCAAAAGAAGCGCTTGGAACGGATCTGGATCCTTGCGCGGTCGATGCTGTAGCAGACAATATCAAGACCAACGGCATAGATCCGGCAAAGTTTACCCTTTTGATCGGCAATATCATTAACGATCCGAAGATCCGGGAGCAGGTCGGTCAGGGGTATGATATTGCGGCAGCAAATATCCTTGCGGAAGTACTGGTGCCGCTGATACCGGTATTGCCGGCACACCTGAAGAGGAATGGGATCCTGATCACTTCCGGGATCATTGAAGGGAAAGAAAAACTGGTAGCAGATACTATGAAAGCAAATGGTTTTGAGGTACTGGATATTTCGGCACAGGGTGAGTGGCGGAGCGTGACCGGGAAACTTATATGATCAGCGAAGCGCCGGAAAACGCGTGGATAAGAACAGGCACTATTGCAGACAGGCCTGTATGGCAGAAAGATCTGCGGTGAGGCTGCGGCAATAAAATCTGTTTGCGGGCATCGGGCAGAAACGGCAGGGATCATTACAAAAACAGCGGAAAAAGAGGATCGGAATTGCAGCATTTTTTTGTAGAACCTTCTCAGATACAGGGGAATCGCATACACATCACCGGAACGGATGTCAACCATATCCGGAATGTACTCCGGATGCGGCCGGGGGAGGAGATTTCGGTCAGCAACGGCGTGGACGGCAGGGAGTACCGCTGCGAGATCGATACGCTCGGTGAAGAGGAGATCCTCTGCAGGCTGATGTTTATCAAAGAAGACGGCGTGGAACTGCCGGTACGGATCACATTATTTCAGGGGCTGCCCAAAGCGGATAAGATGGAACTGATCATTCAGAAAGCCGTGGAACTGGGGGCGTATGAGATCGTCCCGGTGGCAACGGCACGCAGCGTGGTAAAACTGGATGAAAAGAAAGCCAGAGCAAAGACCGAGCGCTGGCAGGGCATCAGTGAGGCGGCGGCCAAGCAGAGCAGGCGCGCGGTCGTTCCGGCAGTGCAGCAGCCGCTATCCATGCGGCAGGCACTGGCGCAGGCAGCGGAAATGGAGATTGCAGCGATCCCTTATGAACTGGCAGAAGGGATGGCAGCAACGGATCGTTTCCTGGAGGCGGTCTGCGCATTGGCAAAAAAAAGAACGAAAGAAGGAGAGACGCTGCAGGTCGGTATTTTTATAGGACCGGAAGGCGGCTTTACGGAGGAAGAGATCACGGCAGCGAAAGAAATGGGCATTCAGCCGGTTTCTTTGGGGCGGCGGATCCTGCGGACCGAGACGGCGGGGCTGGCTGTCTTATCGGTACTCATGTATCATCTGGAAGAAAGAGGATCATTTCAGGCAGAGGAGTTTCACGGTCAGAAAAAGGACATATGATATCGGGATAGGAGGAGCGGATGAAAGGGAAAGCGGCTGAGGCAAAAAAAGAGGATCAGGAGATTTATCTGGACAATTCGGCAACGACACGCTGTTTTGATGAAGTGGCAGAACTGATGGCAGGGATCTATACAAAGGATTACGGAAATCCGTCCAGCGCGCATCATAAGGGTGTGGTAGCGGAACAGTATATCCGAGAGGCGAAGGAGCGGATCGCAAAGATCCTGCGCTGCAAACCGGAGGAATTGTATTTTACTTCCGGCGGCACGGAGAGCGACAACCTGGCGGTGATCGGTGCGGCGCATGCCAATAAACGCAGCGGCATGCATATCGTATCAACCCAAATGGAGCATCCGGCAGTCCGCAGAGCAATGGAGCATCTGGAAAAAGAAGGCTATGAAGTAACTTACTGGCCGGTGGATCAGGATGGCATAGTAGAAATGAACTCGCTGGAGAATATCATTTCCGGGGATACCGTGCTGGTATCCGTCATGCATACAAATAACGAGATCGGTTCAGTGCAGCCGATCACGCAGATCGGTCAGTGGTTGAAACGGAAGTACCCGAAGATATTATTTCATGTGGATGCGGTGCAGGGATTTGGGAAAGCGGTGATCCATCCCAGGGAGATGGGCGTGGATCTTTTGAGCATCAGCGGACACAAGATCCATGGGCCGAAGGGGATAGGGCTTTTGTATGTATCCGAGAAAGCAAAACTGGAAGCACAGAATTATGGCGGCGGCCAGCAGAACGGGCTGCGTTCCGGCACGGAAAACGTGCCCGGGATCGCCGGGATGGCACTTGCGGCAGAACTGCTGGAAAAGGATATGACAAAGGAACTTGAGCGGCTGTTTGAACTGAAAAAATATTTTGTGCAGGAACTGCAGCAGATCGAGGGCGTGCGCATCAACGGGATTCCCGGAATGCCCAAAAAGGAAAGCGATGCGGATGAAGCGGCAAAGGATGAGATGTTGAAAACTGCGGTACATGCGTCGGCACCGCATATCGTGAGCGCTTCTTTTGAAGGCGTGCGCGCTGAGGTATTGCTGCATGCGCTGGAAGAGAAAGGGATCTATGTTTCCGCGGGCAGTGCCTGCGCAACGCATAAACCGGAGATTTCGGAAACGCTGAAGGCCATCGGATTGAAGAAGGATCTTCTGGATTCCACGCTGCGTTTCAGTTTCTCCGTATTTACGACAAAGAAGGAATTGGAGCAGACCGTCTCAGTGTTAAAGGAATTGTTACCGGAACTGAGAAAGTTTACACAAAGATAAATGTTACCTTTTCGGACGAATGTTTCCATCTTTATCATGGAGTTTTTATGCTCGGTCATTCTGCAGATCTTTTATGCGGTGGCGGAGTATGGGATCGAGCGTGCCTTTCTGGTGGCATTTGGCCTGATTCCGGTGTTGCTGGTCTTCCTGCTTTCCATGAAGATCGAGAATGAAAATATCGTGATCCGCTGCCTGGCAGTGGCAGGTATTTCTTCGCTGTATTACATGAGTTACGCATCCCATACCCAGGGCATGCTGGTCTTTATGCTGCTGGCCACGGCCACGACCATCACCCTGTTTTTGAACCAGCGTGCACTGATCGAATATTTTGGCGTGACTCTGGTGATCCTGATCCTCATGGGCATCTTCCAGCAGGATGTGATCACGGCTTTCTTTGATCTGAGCCAGTACGTGGCTTATATCACCATGTATGCGTTTGCCGGCGTGGCGCTGATCTTTACGAGTTACAGCGTGGCAACTTATAAAAAAGAAATGGAAGAAAAAAATGAGGTGGCCAGGGAAGCACTGGAGGCAAAATCAAATTTCCTGGCGAATATGAGCCATGAGATCCGTACCCCGATGAATGCCATATACGGCATGGCAGAACTGCTGGAAGAAAAGGATTTCCAGGCAGAGGAAAAAGAATACATCGCGGTCATCAAGCATTCTTCCGAAAATCTGCTTTCCATCATTAATGAGATCCTGGATTTTTCAAAAGTCGATTCCGGCAAAATGGTGATAGAGGACGATCCTTATGATTTTAACGAGATGCTGACGGATGTTGTGACGATCATAGAGTTTCGCCTGCGGGACAAAAATATCCGGCTTCAGCTGGAGATAGATTCCAACATACCCAAAGTACTCCTGGGGGATGAGACACGGGTGCGGCAGATCCTGATCAACCTGCTGAACAATGCGGTAAAGTTTACACATCAGGGCAGCATTACACTGAGGATCCGCTGGAAGGATGAAAGCGCGATCTATAATATAGAACAGGGACGCATGTTTATCGAGGTGCAGGATACCGGCATCGGCATTTCGGAGGAAAATATTTCCAAACTGTTTACGGCGTTCGGGCAGATCGATACCAAGAAAAACCGGAACGTGGAGGGAACAGGTCTGGGCCTGGCCATCTGTAAACAGCTGGCGGATGCGATGGGCGGCAGCATTTCCGTCAGATCCCAATTAAAAGCAGGTTCTACTTTTGCGGTGGAACTGCCGCAGAAGATCTACGATGCCAGCCCCAGTAATTTTGAAGTGCGGAAGTGGGAAAATACCGGCAGGGACAATATTTTTCATCCGGATTTTTTTGCGCCGAAGGCCAGAGTGCTGATCGTGGATGATAATAAGGTAAACCGCCAGGTGGCGCAGGAGTTGATGAAACTTTTTGGCATCGAAGCAGCGCTGGCGGAGAGCGGTCAGGAAGCGATCGATCGTGTTTCCAAAAACCTGATCAGTTACGATATTATTTTCATGGATCATATGATGCCTTTTCTGGACGGCGTGGAGGCTACCAGACAGATCCGCTTAATGGATAGCGATTATGCCAGAAAAGTACCGATCGTGGCGCTGACAGCCAATGCGATCAAGGGTGTGGAACAGCAGTTTATGGCAGCAGGCATGAATGATTATCTGCCCAAGCCGATCCGGGTGGAGCAGCTGGGGGAAATCTTAAAGCGCTGGCTGCCGCAGGATAAACTGTTTGCGCCGGGCACCAGCATGGAGGAGATCGAAGCGAGGGAGGCTGCGCAGCCGTGGATCAGCCTGCCGGTAGAACAGAAACTTGCCAGGCTGGACGGCATTGATGCCCAGACCGGTATTAAAAACTGCGCCGGCAATGTCAATGCATATTTTGAACTGCTGCGTACCTATTCCGGATCGAACCTGGCAACACTGCTGCAGAACTTCTATGAGCGCGAGGATCTGGAAAACTATGCGATCACGGCACATTCCATCAAAGGTGCCAGCCAGTCGGTCGGGGCACATGATGTGGCCGATATGGCATACAGCCTGGAACGTGCGGGAAAGCGCGGCGACATCACCTATATCTGGGATCACCATGATGATCTGATGGAGGAATACAGCAGGATACTGACCATGCTGAAAAGGAATTTCCAACAGGGCTGAGGCTTTCTTTTCGGAATGTGGCACAATCCGGAAAAATGTGTTATAATGAATAGGAATAGTAACTATTCAGAAGGTACCGCGAGGGCTCCCGAAGCGTAGCGTAGGATGCCCGAGTTTAACGGCATTTCCGCCATCGAGCGAAGCGAGATTATGCATGGCGGAAATGCGTAACTGTCAGAACCCAGGGGGTTCTGAACA
>JAFUUX010000169.1 GCA_017471325.1 Lachnospiraceae bacterium
CAGATAAGCGCCTTCGGTATGCAGATCCGAAAACAGCGCGGAACCGCTTTTGCCCGGCGCTGCCTCTGCCGATTTCACTGCCGCGATCTGCCCGTCCGCATCATAGATCGTGATGTCAAACGCCGCCTGTTCATCACTGTAATTCGTAAAGCGTACCGATAAGTCATGATTTGTTTCGGAATAAGATAAATAATCCAGCGACAGATTGGATACCGCCTCTCCGACATCCAGCACATCCGCGTGCAGGTTCTCCGCAAACTCCGCTGCTACCGCCACGCCTTCCCCATCCGTAAAGATCACCGCCGAATCATTCTCCATCGTGGAAGCCAGGTGATACGCCTCCGTAATGCTGCCCTCCTGATCCTCCGCGGCGATCATGCCGATCGCCTCGCGCAGACGGTTACGGTCTGTCGAATTCGCCAGCAGGATGCGCGCTTCTTTTCCTGCCGTGATCACACTGATCTCGCCGCCGGCAGATGCCACATATTCCAGCGCCTCTTCTTTGGCCTCATCAAGCCTGGTCTTCCCATCCGCATTCTTATGCTGCATGCTCAGCGTGGTATCGATGATCAGTACCGTGCTGGCACCGGTTTTGGAACGCATCATGACAAACGGTGCCATCAGCGCCAGGATCAGCAGCAGCATGATCACGATCTGCAGATACATCAGGATCTCATGCAGGAATTTTTCAAAAAAAGTCCTGGACTGCCGGTTTTTAAACAGTCTCTGCCACAGCAGATTGGACGAGACCGTCAGGTCCTTCCCCCGCGGTTTTAAGATATACAATATGATAACGATCGGTATCGCCGCCAGGAATGCCAGCGGCCAAAGGCTTGTAAATGACATCTTCTTTTTGATCCCTTATTATTTACCTGTTGATATACTATCCCGTTTTTCAGAACTCGTAGATATCCCGCAGTTCCTCAAATACGATCTTGTCAAAGCGCTCTCCCGTATTGCAAAGATGATAGGCCGCCCCCAGTTTTTTTGCCGTATGCCGCAGCCCGCCCGTAAACGCCGCAAGGCTGTCCTGATAACTGCGGATGGATTCCGCATCCATGGTCACGCGCAATCTGGAATCCGTATTTTCCGAATCGATCAGATAATAGGTTCCGGAAAGACCGATCTCCATCTCCTCCGCCGCCAGGATCTGCACCAGCACGACCTTCTGCTTTTTAAAGTGCAGGTACTTGATCACTTTTGCCAGCGTATCTTCCCTTTCGATAAACTCCTCGCTCAAAAAATCCGAGAAGATCACCGACAGGCCGGGCTGCATGCGTCCGAGGCTCTGCACGCTGCGCACGATATCTGCCGCCTCACCGCACTCCTGCCGTTCCAGCCATGCACTCAGATCACGGTATCCTGCCTTGCCGCCGGAAGCCGCATGCCTGCGGTTCACATCCGCCAGGTCATAAACCGTCACATGATCCATATTCATGAGCGCAATGTAGGAAAGGGCTGCCGCCAGTTCCAGGCATAGTTCGGATTTTTTCTTTTCCCCAAAATCCATGGATCTGGAAAAATCAAGGAACATGCTCACGGAACTCTCTTTTTCTTCCATATATTCCTTGATATACAGACGATCCAGCCGTGCATACGCATTCCAGTCAATGGAACGGATATCATCACCCGGCATATATTCCCGGAAATCCGAAAACTCCGCACTGCTGCCCTTGCGCACCGACTTACGGCTGCCCAGCAGCGCCGCATTGCTCTTTTTATCCACCGCCAGTTTCAGCCTGGCCAGTCTGCCATAATACTCTGCATCAAACATGATTCTGCGCCGCCAGTTCCGCTTTTACCTTCTTTGTGATCCCTGCGATCACCATATCCTCCGTGACACCATCCGATACCGCATCAAAGGACAGGATCAGGCGGTGGCGCAGTACCGCAGGCACCACCTTATCCACATCTTCAAACGAAACATTATAACGGCCTTCCATAAATGCCCTTGCTTTGGCACCGCGCACGATGGCCTGCGCCGCACGGGGGCTGGCCCCCTCACGCACATACTGATCGCCGCCGTGGGTTGCCATCATGATATTCAATATGTAATCCATGACCGCATCTGCGATCTTGATGTCCTTTGCCATCTGAATGGCCTGCAGCAGTTCATCGCCGTTTAATACCGTCTGCGCGCTGAACCCCTGCGTTGTCTCTGTCAG
>JAFUUX010000170.1 GCA_017471325.1 Lachnospiraceae bacterium
CCGAAGCGTTTCCGCTTTACCCTGGTATCAAGGCTGCAGAACTATGCACTGGATGTGATCGAGAACCTGATCCGCGCGAATGAAATCTATGTGAGCGCCGGGGATATGCGCTCGGCGGAACAGCGCACATCTTTTCAGAGGAGCGCAATGACAGCTTTAAAACTGCTGGCATATATGTCGGAACTGGCCATGCAGCAGGGCTGTATCCTTCCGAAACAGTATGAACTGGTCACAAAGCAGGTCTGTGATGCCGAAAATATGCTGGGTGCATGGATGAACAGCGATAAGAAGCGGTATGGCGGGCAGGTGCAGCAAAGATAGTATGGCAGGTGGAGCGATTGGAGAAAAACGCATTTGATGCCATGCTCGACTTTCAGAACATGTACCGGGCGTACCGGCGGGCGGCGGCGGGAAAACATGGCAGCCGGGAGGTCATTGATTTTGAATTGGATCTGTCCCGCAGCCTCTGGGAGATCATCAGAAAGATGGAGGATAAGTCCTACCGGGTGGGCGGCTACCACAAATTCATGATCCATGATCCGAAGGAGCGGAAGATCGAGGCGCTTTCCTTCCGGGACAGGGTAGTGCAGCACTGTCTCTGCGACAATATCCTAAAGCCTTATTTTGAGAAGAGGCTGATCTATGATAACGCAGCCTGCCGCGAGGGAAAGGGCACGGACTTTGCCAGAGAGCGCCTGACGTATTTCTTAAGGAAGCACTATAAAAAGCACGGGACAAAAGGGTATATCCTGAAATTTGACATCCGGCACTATTTTGACAGCATTGATCATGAGGTTTTAAAGGGGATGCTGAAGGGCATCCCGGACAGAAACGTGCTGGGGCTCCTGTACCATATCATCCGGAGTTATGAAGGTACGGCAGATCCCCTGACGGGGAGAAAGAAAGGGCTGCCTCTGGGCAACCAGACCAGCCAGTGGTTTGCGCTGTACTATCTGGATTCCATAGACCGTCTGGTCAAGGAGAAGATGCGCATAAAGCACTATGTGCGCTATATGGACGATGGGATCATGGTGCATGAGAGCAAGGAATACTTAAAAGAAGTGCTTGCCGCGATGAAGGAAAAGGCGCAGGAGTTGTATCTGGAGTTTAATGAAAAAACGCAGATACTGCCGATCTCGGAGGGCGTGGATTTCCTGGGATTCCGGTTTTATCTTACGGATACCGGGAAAGTGATCCGCAGGCTGCGCACGTCAAACAAGCGGCGGTGGAAAAGGCGGCTGAAGAAGTACAAAGAGGAGTACCGTGTGGGAAAAAAGAGTTTTGAGGAGATCACAAGGAGCGTTGTGAGTTACCGCGGGCATCTTTCTCACGGACACACATGGAAACTTCAGAAAAAGGTGATGGGTTCCTTTGTGCTGACGCATGCGCCCAAAGACGGGGAGGTGATGGAGGCAGGTAAGGAAAATCACACATAACGGTCCGGTCCGCGGAGACCGGATGATCATCACGAAACAATGGTTATAACGGAGAGCCGCAGAGGTTTTCCTTATGACAGGGACAGGGTTGTATGGTGGCTTCGCTCGCCCGGCAACAATAGTAATAATGCGGCGTGCGTGTATTCCGGCGGCCTCAATAACAACAACGTGAACAACACGCTTGGGGTTCGTCCCGCATTGCCCGGCTGCCAGAAGTGTATGGAAGGTTCCATGCGCCAGTGTGCCAGGGCAAAGGAACCCGGTTCCTTTTTACGGAGACATCCGTGAAAAAACACATGCTGTCGGAGAGTTTGGACGCGAAAGTTTTCAAAACATTGGGAATGGGGGATGCCTCATTCCCCCGGCAGCCATTTCAGAAGATCAAAATCATAACAGAAAGGAAAGATGCACATGAAACGAAAAATGCATGAAAAGTATCGCAATCCGGTGAAAAGGCTTCTTGCTTTTGGGCTTTCCATGGTGACCGCATTTACGATGATGCCGGCTGCCATGCCTGCATATA
>JAFUUX010000171.1 GCA_017471325.1 Lachnospiraceae bacterium
GCTGTAACTGCACGTGCCACCGATTTTAATCTGGATCCGACGGCCACACCATCTGACGGTGTGATCACCGGCTACGGAACGATCGATGGAAACCGCGTATACGTTTACAGCCAGGATGCGGCAGTTCTCGGCGGCAGCATCGGTGAGATGCATGCCAGGAAGATCTGCAATCTGTACGATCTGGCGATGAAAACAGGTACACCGGTGATCGGGATCATTGATTCCACGGGGGTGCGTCTGCAGGAGGCCACGGATGCGCTGAATGCGCTGGGAGAGATCTATTTCAAGGCAGCGATGGCAAAGGGCGTGGTACCGCAGATCACGGCAATCTTTGGAAACTGCGGCGGCGGTCTGGCACTGGTGCCGGCGATGAGCGACTTTGTCTTTATGGAGGCGAAGGATGCGAAACTCTTTGTGAACGCACCGGATACGCTGGACGGCAACTATACGGCAAAGAATGATACTTCATCTGCAAAGTTCCAGTCTGAAGCAAGCGGCAATGTGGATTTTGTGGGGGATGCGGAAACCATCACGGCGCAGATCCGTGCGCTGGTATCCATGCTTCCGCAGAACAATGATGATGTGGCGATCGCGGATTCCCAGGATGATCTGAATCGTATCGTTCCTGATATTACAGGGGCGGCGGGCGATACTTCCATCTTACTTTCCAATATAGCAGATGATAACGATTTCGTAGAAGTCGGAGCAGCATATGCAAAGGATATGGTGACCGGGTTTATCCGCTTAGACGGTGTAACGGTAGGCTGTGTGGCCAACCGCTGCGAGGTCGTGGGGGATGACGGCAAGGTTGCCGAGAAGTTTGACGGCATGATGAGCCATGAGGGTGCTGAAAAGGCAGCAGATTTTGTGTATTTCTGTGACAGTTTCGGCATTCCTATCCTGACTGTAACAAATGTAAAGGGCTTTAAAGCCACGGTATGCTCTGAAAGACATATCGCAAAGGCGGCGGCAGCACTGACGGAAGCATTTGCAAACTGTGATGTGGCAAGAGTCAACCTGATCGTAGGCAAGGCGTACGGCAGCGCTTATGTGGCAATGAATTCCAAAGGCATCGGCGCGGATCTGGTATTTGCATGGCCGGATGCAGAGATCGGTCCTATGGATGCCAAATTTGCCGCAAAAGTGATGTATGACGGCAAGAGCGCAGAAGAAATCGATGCGGCGGCAAAGGAATTTGCGGCACTGCAAAACAGTGCGGCTTCCGCGGCAAGACGCGGCTATGTGGATCAGATCATTGAGCCGCAGGATACCAGAAAGCATCTGATCTATGCGTTTGAAATGCTCTTTGCATAAGGTGCGGCAGAGTCTGAAAGAAAGGATGACAATTCATGAAAAAGAAAATGTATAGTTTGCTGCTCATGCTTGTCTGCGTCTTTGCTCTGACCGCCTGTGGTGAAGAACAGATCATCAACAACTGGGATACCAGCATGATGATGTTTACGCCGGAACGGGTGATCGCGTTTGTTATGGAGCCGGAAACATTGGGCTTTATCGTAACAGAGGAAAGCGTGGATGAGGCAAAGCATCATTACCGGCAGGTGATGGATGATGAATCCCCGCAGATGCTGGCCATGCTGGCGGGCTGGGAGTCTTATCAGGGATCCATTGAGGAGATCGGAAATCCCCGCCTGGATGAGACCAGGCCGATGTATTTTAAAGCGGGCAGTGATGATGGCGTGATCGCTGTTTATCATGTGCTGGGCGATAAGCATCAGGCAACCATCGAACTGGCATACAACAGTTACAGTGAACTGGAGTCAGTAACAGTCAATGTGCAGCTTGCGCTCTCGGAGGCAATGCGCAATGCAGGTGTAAATACGCTGATCGGTATGGGCACCGTATTTGTGATGCTGATCGTGATCATGTGCATCATATCCATATTAAAACCGATCTCCCTTGCATTGGCGGGATGCGAAGGTGCGATCCTGGGGCTGTTCAGCAAGAAGAAAGCGGTAAAGGAAACAGAAACATCCGTCAATAACGCGATCGAGAAGATCATCGAGCGCGAAGAGGCAGAAGAGGAACCTGATGATACGGAACTGATCGCGGTGATCACGGCGGCAATCGCTGCCGCGACGGAAGCATCTGCTGTCAGTGGTGCAGAGATCTCTACAGACGGTTTCGTTGTTCGCAGTATCAGAAGAATCAGATAAAATAAAGATTTAGGAGGAATCATCAATGAAAAATTATACGATCACCGTAAACGGCAATGTATATGAAGTAAGTGTAGAAGAAAGCAGCGGCAATGGTGCGGCTGCAGCAGCACCGGCACCGAAGGCGGCGCCGAAAGCAGCACCTAAGGCAGCACCGGCAGCAAAAGCAGCAGGCGGCGCAGGCTCTGTAAAGATCGAAGCAGGCGCGGCAGGCAAGGTCTTCAAGATCGAAAAGAATGTGGGCGATGCAGTGAAGAAAGGTGATGCAGTGCTGATCATCGAGGCAATGAAGATGGAGATCCCGCAGGTGGCACCGCAGGATGGTACCGTGGCAAGCATTGATGTAGCGGTTGGTGATGCTTGCGAGGCAGGACAGGTATTGGCAACACTGAAATAAACAGACATGTGGTTGAATAATTATCGGAGGTACATCTAATGAGCGAAATATTAAACAATCTGCTCGGACAGATGGCGTTCATGAACCCGGAGTTCACTTACAAGAATGTCATCATGATCTGTGTGGCGCTCTTCTTCCTTTATCTGGCGATCCGGCATGAGTTTGAACCACTGCTGCTGGTACCGATCGCGTTCGGTATGCTGCTGGTCAACATCTATCCGGATATCATGATGAGCGCGGAAGATTCGCCAAACGGTGTGGGCGGATTATTGTATTACTTTTATGTGCTGGATGAGTGGGCGATCCTGCCGTCCCTGATCTTTATGGGCGTGGGTGCAATGACGGATTTTGGCCCGCTGATCGCAAACCCGAAGAGTTTTCTTCTGGGAGCGGCTGCGCAGTTCGGTATCTTTGCGGCATATTTCGGCGCTCTGTATGCAGGCGCTATGGGCTGGGCGGATTTCAACGATAAGGCAGCAGCAGCCATTTCCATCATCGGCGGCGCGGACGGGCCTACATCCATCTTCCTGGCAGGCAAACTGGGACAGACCAAATACTTGGGGCCGATCGCAGTGGCAGCCTATTCTTATATGTCACTGGTGCCGGTGATCCAGCCGCCCATCATGAAACTGCTGACCACGAAGAAAGAACGCCAGATCAAGATGGGACAGCTTCGCCCGGTTTCCAAACTGGAAAAGATCCTGTTCCCGGTGATCATTACGGTAGTGGTTTCCATAGTACTGCCGACCACGGCGCCTTTGGTGGGTATGCTGATGCTGGGTAACCTGTTCCGTGAGTCCGGTGTGGTACGCCAGCTGACAGAGACGGCTTCCAATGCCCTTATGTATATCGTAGTCATCATTCTGGGTACATCTGTAGGCGCGACGACTTCGGCAGAAGCGTTCCTGAATACGGATACTCTGTTTATCGTGGCGCTCGGTCTGGTGGCGTTTGCATTTGGTACCGCGGCCGGAGTACTGTTCGGAAAACTGATGTGTGTGGCGACCAGGGGCAAGGTAAACCCGCTGATCGGTTCGGCAGGTGTGTCCGCAGTGCCGATGGCAGCGCGTGTATCCCAGAGAGTGGGTGCGGAAGAAGATCCTACCAACTTCCTGCTGATGCACGCCATGGGGCCGAATGTGGCAGGCGTTATCGGTACGGCCGTTGCGGCAGGTACCTTTATGGCGATCTTTGGTGTATTTTGAGTAAACTGCAGACAACTTCAATGAATTTATGTTCCTGCCGGAGTTTGCAC
>JAFUUX010000172.1 GCA_017471325.1 Lachnospiraceae bacterium
GATCGGTATCCTGATGGAACTTCTGGAAAAGACATCCTTTACGCAGAGCATAAAAAAGATACTGACGGCAGCGGGCAGCCTGTTTGCCGCAGCGCTTTTGTACTATCTGGTCTGGAAGGTCTTTCAGAAGGTGTTTCATATCTGGACATCGGACAGTTATAACGGCCTGGCAACGGTAGGGGATTATTCGCAACTGTCCGTATTTTCCGTGCTGGGACTGACGTACCGCAATGTATGGCTGTATTTTTGGGAACCTCTGCGTTTTATCACGATGACATTCCGGGAAAAGGACTTAAGCCTTTTATGGGTATTTCTGCTGCGTGCGGCAAACCTGGCGGTGCCTGCGCTGATCCTTTATTTCCTGTTCCGGCTCTGGTTAAAGAAACAAAGCGCGGCATGGAGTGTGGCGCTGCAGCTGCTGATCCTGCTCCTGTTCCCGTTTGGGATCAATTTTGTCTGCTTTCTGTCCAAAGGGATGGAGCACAGCCTGATGACGTATGCCTTCTGTCTGGTCTATCTGCTGGCAGCGGCATTGTGGGAGAGATGGAGAGCGGAAGCGCCGGACAAAAAGCAGCCCGGGAATGCGGGGAAAACGGCAGAGCCGCTCATCGTGCCGCTGATCCTGATCATGAGTGTGCAGCTCTGGGCAGGGATCGTATATGCAAACCAGGTGTATCTGAAAAAGCAGGCGCAGGAGGAGGCAGCGCGCTCGCTGATGACGCGTATTCTCTGTGAGATCGAGTCCGCGGACGGCTATGTGCCGGGCGTGACGCCGGTGGCATTTACCGGATCGTTTGAAACATCTCCGTATATAGAGCCGCTTACGGATTTTCGGGAACTGCTGCCCTGGGGGATGGGACAGACGGCATTGACCTATATCGGGACAGATTTTGCCTATCTGAAATACTTTGAGAATATGCGCATGAACCTGACGCGCGTGGATGCGTCCGATGTGCGTGTGCAGGCGATGCCGGCGTATCCGCTGCGGGGATCGGTGGCTATGGTCGATGATGTTGTGGTGGTAAAGATCTCGGACTGATAAAATATCTGCTTTTCGTATAGGGATGACTATGATATACTATACTATACTTACAAGCCTGCTTGTTAGTAAAACTCTATACAGAGTAGAAAGAATAAAAAACGGCGACTTTTGGGCGCGAGTATAAAAACAGGCGTGGGAAAACGCTGAAAAGGAGAGAGGGGAACATGGCAAAGATAGGAATGATCGGGGCAGGCAGCTGGGGGACAGCTTTGGCGTGGCTGCTGACGAATAACGGGCATACCGTGACGATGTGGTCCGCGCTGCCGGAAGAGATCGATATGCTGAAAAGCACAAGGGAGCATAAGGATAAACTGCCCGGCGTTAAGCTGCAGCAGGAGATGCAGTTTACGAAGGAACTGGCAGAAGCGGTGCAGGGACAGGATCTGCTGGTGCTGGCAGTGCCATCGATCTTTACAAGGAGGACAGCGGCGCAGATGCGGTCGCTGGTTGCGGAAGGCCAGATCGTGGTCAATGTGGCGAAGGGCATTGAGGAGGATACGCTGCTGACGCTGGACGCGCAGATCGCGGAAGAGATCCCGCAGGCAGAGGTGGCTGTCTTAAGCGGACCTACCCATGCAGAGGAGGTAGGCCGGGGTCTGCCGACAACGATCGTGGCAGCGGCAAAGAAAAAAGCAACGGCGGAATACATCCAGGAGATTTTTGCTTCGGATGTGTTCCGGGTATATACATCACCGGATGTGCTGGGCGTGGAACTGGGCGGTGCCCTGAAAAACGTGGTGGCACTGGCAGCGGGCATGGCAGATGGCTTAGGTTACGGAGACAATACCAAAGCGGCACTGATCACCAGAGGGTTGGCGGAGATCTCCCGGCTCGGGATCGCCATGGGCGGCAAGGCGCAGACCTTTGCGGGGCTGACCGGCATGGGCGATCTGATCGTGACCTGCGCCAGCGTGCATTCCAGAAACCGCAAGGCCGGCTATCTGATGGGACAGGGCAGGACGGCCAAAGAGGCGATGGACGAAGTCAAGATGGTGGTAGAAGGTGTGTATTCCGCAAAGGCAGCGGTGGCACTGGCAAAGCAGTACGGCGTGGAGATGCCGATCGTGGAGCAGGTCAATAAGATACTGTTTGAGAATAAATCCGCGAAGGATGCCGTAAAGGAACTGATGCAGCGGGATAAAAAATCCGAACACGGGCAGCTGCCCTGGGAGGCTTGAGTGGAGGAGAAAGATATGGCACAGGAATTTACATCAACAGGTGAATATGTGGCAAGCGAGGCGCTGATGGGCAGCGTGAATGTGGCCATCGCGCTCAAAAAGCCGCTTTTGATCAAAGGGGAGCCGGGCACGGGCAAGACCATGCTGGCAGAGGCGGTAGCGAAATCCCTGGGCAAGAAACTGATCATCTGGAACATCAAATCCACCACCAAGGCACAGGACGGATTGTATATGTATGATACGATACAGCGTCTGTATGACGGCCAGTTTGGGGTGGAAGGCGTGGATGACATTGCGCGCTATATCAAACTGGGGAAACTGGGGGAAGCCTTTGAGAGCGAGGAACAGGTGGTACTTCTGATCGATGAGATCGACAAGGCAGACCTGGAGTTTCCGAACGATCTTTTGTGGGAACTGGACCAGATGGAGTTTTATATCCACGAGACCAAGCGGACGGTCAAAGCGAAAAACCGTCCGATCGTGATCATCACATCCAATGCGGAAAAGGAACTGCCGGATGCGTTCCTGCGCCGCTGTATTTTCCATTATATCGAGTTTCCGGATGCAGCGCTCATGGAAGAGATCGTGAAGGTGCATTATCCGAATATCGAAGAAAACCTGCTAAAGAACGCAATGGATGTGTTTTACTGGATCCGCGGCATCAGGGATGTGCGCAAAAAACCCAGCACCTCGGAACTGATCGACTGGGTGAACGCGCTGCAGATCGGCGGGATCCCTACGGACAGGCTGCGGGAGGAACTTCCCTTCCTGGGCGTGATCGTAAAGAAGGATGAGGATCTGGAAACGGTAAAGCATTACACTTAAGAAGTCCGGCATATCCCTTCGTGTTATTGGAATGGAAGGGAACCGTCTGTGAAATGCTTTCTCAATGAGTCAGGGAACGGGAATGTTTAACAATTTTTTCAACAGTCTGAAAAAATATGGATTGGAGATCACCTTAAGTGAGTGGCTGACACTGCAGCAGGCGCTGGACCAGGGCCTGTGTGAGTCGTCACTGACAAAGTTTTATTATGTGGCGCGCTCGATCCTGGTAAAATCCGAGACGGAATTTGATAAGTTTGATCTGGCGTTTGAGGAGTGTTTTAAAGCGGCGCAGCACAAAACGGAGATTTCCAAACAGATGCTGCGCTGGCTGGACAAGCCGGAGATGAACGAGATGCTTCACGAGACGGATAAGGAATTCTTAAACCGTGTGGAGAGTTTTGAGATTGATAAGGATGATGTGGAGAAAAAATACAAGCAGCGGCTGAAGGATCAGGACAGCGAGCATAACGGCGGCGCTTACTGGATCGGAACCATGGGAAAGACTTCTTTTGGCAATACCGGCGGGAATATCGGCGGTATCCGCGTGGGCGGTTCTACGGGCTATCAGTCGGCGTTTCAGGTGGTAGGTGCCAGAAAGTACCGTGATTTCCGTGATGACAGGGTGCTGACGGGGCGGCAGTTTATGACGGCGCTGCGCAAACTGCGGCAGTTTTCCTCACGGCTGGATATCCCAAAGACCGAACTGGATATTGACGGCACCATCGATGAGACCTGCGGCAATGGCGGGGTATTGCAGATCGTCATGGACAAACCCAGAAAGAATTCGGTAAAACTGCTGCTTCTGATGGACAGCGGGGGCACCATGATCCCGTACTGCGACCTGCTGAACGAATTGTTCCAGTCGGTGCATAAATCCAATCATTATAAAGAGGTTAAGACTTATTATTTCCACAACTGCATCTATTCCCATGTGTACCAGACGCCGGGCTGCGAAAACGGGGACTGGATCGAGACCGAGTGGATGTTCCGCAACCTGGATAAGGACTTCAAGGTGATCATCGTGGGGGATGCGGCCATGGCGCCGGAGGAACTGTACGCAAAGGACGGCAACTACCGCGGACCAAACGGCGGCTATTCCGGCTATGAATGGCTGATGCGCCTGCGCCGGAAGTATAAGCGCGTGGTGTGGATGAATCCCAAGATGTCGCCGGTGGCGGCACCCTGGCGGGAGGCCGAGACGGCGATCAAGGAGATCTTTCCCATGCTGCCGCTGACGGTGGATGGGCTGGATCAAGGGATGGAGATCCTGATGAAACGGAACTGATGAGGATGCATGCCATGCGGCTTTTTCCATGGCAGGAGCGCATTGATCGATACGGACCGGTCAGAGCGGCGGGCATGTACAAGGGGGATAGATGGACGGGAGCAGGACGATAAATACAGGTGAAGAGTTTTTATGAATTCCGGGGCTGATGGCGGGCTCCCGGGGGGAGTTTTTTGGGGTTTACGGGGATCTGACAACAGAATAGGATCATGGTTGCCGTTTGATGCCGCCCCGGCCGGGGGAAACCTGGCCGGGGCTTTTTTTGGCACCGAAAACATATTTATAGTAAGCGCAATTATTTATTGCGCTTACTATAGATTGCTTTAGCGGTGCCCTTTTTTGCAGACTTGTATTTTTCACTGAAAATCAGTATAATATACTCGCGAACGAAATCAGGTGCCGTTTCTGATTTCCCGCGGCGGTGTATGCGGGGGAACGAAGCAATGGCCATACTTTGTATAGGGTTATACGAACAGGCAGAGTTTGTAAGTATAATTTTTACAGGCGAGCGGTCAGTTTCACCGGCATAACAAAAGATGTTTTTGAAAAACAGAAAAATGTAGGAGGAGCAATGGATGAAAGCATACAGCGAGATGTCGAAGGAGGAACTGCAGGCAGAACTGAAGTCCTTGAATGAGGAGTATCAGAAATATCTGGCGATGAACCTGCATCTGGATATGAGCAGGGGAAAACCCTGCAAGGAGCAGCTGGATATTTCCATGGGGATGATGGATGTGCTGAATTCCCAGGTGGATCTAAGGTGTGAGGACGGTACGGACTGCCGCAATTACGGCTGCCTGGACGGGATCCCTGAGGCGAAGGTGCTGCTGGGAGATATGATGGAGAACCATCCGGACAATATCATCATATACGGTAATTCGTCCTTAAATGTGATGTATGATACCGTAGCGCGCGCTATGACGCACGGCATCATGGGCAATACGCCCTGGTGCAAACTGGATAAAGTAAAGTTTTTATGCCCTGTACCCGGCTATGACCGCCATTTTGCCATCACGGAGTATTTCGGCATCGAGATGATCCCGGTACCCATGACAGCAGAGGGGCCGGATATGGACATGGTAGAGGAACTGGTAAAAAATGACGATGCCATCAAGGGCATCTGGTGCGTGCCGAAGTATTCCAACCCGCAGGGCATCTCCTATTCAGACGAGACCGTGCGCCGTTTCGCAAGGCTGGAGCCGGCAGCAAAGGATTTCCGCATCTTCTGGGACAATGCCTATGGTATCCACCATCTGTATGAAGATAAGCAGGATTACCTGATCGAGATCCTGGCGGAATGCAAGAGAGCCGGACATCCGGATATGGTGTATAAGTTTGCGTCCACTTCCAAGATCACCTTCCCGGGCAGCGGCATCGCGGCGCTGGCGACATCGCTGAACAATATGGAGGATATCAAAAAGCAGTTAAAGAACCAGACCATCGGCCACGATAAGGTGAACCAGCTGCGGCATGTGCGCTTCTTTAAGGACATCCACGGCATGACCGAGCATATGAAAAAGCATGCCGATATCATCCGGCCAAAGTTTGAGATGGTAGAACAGGTGCTGGAGGAAGGACTGGCAGGTCTGGGCGTAGGCGAGTGGACCAAGCCGCGCGGCGGATATTTCATCAGCTTTGATGCGCCGGAGGGCTGCGCAAAGGAGATCGTATCCCGCTGTAAGAAGGCAGGCGTGGTGATGACCGGTGCGGGCGCAACCTGGCCGTATGGAAAAGATCCGAAGGATTCCAATATCCGTATCGCGCCGACACTGCCGCCGGTCGCAGAACTGAACACGGCAGCAAAACTGTTTGTACTGTGCGTGAAACTGGTCAGCGCTGAGAAATATCTATAGTAAGCGCAATAAATAATTGCGCTTACTATAACGCTCCGCGAGGATGCGCACGGATTTTGTAAGGAAATATGCCGCTTTCAGCGGCCAAAATCCGGCGCAGTAAACGACAAAACGAAAATAGTTTGTCGTTTACTATAAGTGCGTAAGCCGTCAGAACAGATCTTAGCAGGGGAACAAACCGCAGCAGCGCATAAATCGACGGAGATCAAAAAATAAAGAAGGGATATCGTAACTGCCGGCCCCCGGGTTCTGAACAGTTACGGGATATCAAAAAGATGCATATAAGAGACAGGGGCTCGTATATGCATCTTTTTTGCTGCTTTTTGAAAACAGACAGTTGCTGTTCGCAGTCGAATTGCCCATCGCCGCAGGCGATTTTCATTGGCAAAACCCTTTACTATCACAGCCCGCAGGGGCGTGATAGTAACAAAAGAAAAAAATACAGATCTATTTACATAATATTTATGCTTTTTTCATCCGGAATAATATGCTATAATCATAATATATGCGTGCAGGCGGCGGGACAGGGTTTCTGAAACGTGGTTTTGGCAAAATGAACAGGCGATATTGCGGCGGAGGGTAAGGATATGAAAAAAGAGACAAATGCACAGGCAGGCGATATCAATGATATGGTGGCGATGATCGATGGCATGATGGAGCGCGGAGTGGGGCGCTTAAAACTTTCCGTATCGGAGGATCTTAAGGCCGGGGAAGTACAGAAGCAGTACCATCACGGCCGCTGCGATATCGGCAGCCCTTATGCCTGCGGCACACCCTATGATGTGCTGGAGGATGCGCCCACCGGAGAGAAGGCCACCTTCCTGGTAAATATCAAATAAAGTTTATAGTCAACGACAAAAATAATTTGTCGTTGACTATAAAGCCTCCGGCGGATGCGCATGGATTTTGTAAGGAAATTGTTGCTTCAC
>JAFUUX010000173.1 GCA_017471325.1 Lachnospiraceae bacterium
AGCGGTGACGAAATATAAAGCATGACCACATTAAATATCCTGTTGATAAACTTAAAGATACAGGTGACCAGTACGCTTAAGAAGATCAAGCCTACGCCAAAACCGATGACATAATTAAACTTCTCATACTTGAAATCCTTCTTGATCAGCCCCGTGTCATCATAACTCTTGGTGCCGTAATAATAAGGTCCCCGCAGATCGTCATCCACGGATGCCTTGCCGCTGTTCATATTATAAGCCGGATTCTGCGCCGCGTTCATGGAACTCATGCAGAAGATGACTCTCGCGATCGTGCTCTGGGATTCGATCTCCGCTCCACTCTTTGAGCCGGCTTTCTGCGCTGCCTGAATGCCATTGTTCACCCCCACCAGAATCACGCCGGACAGTCGCACCAGCAAAAGGCACACCACCGGGATCATAATCATCTTGATAAAACACTGGAATGTCAGGCGCAGCACCTTGCTGACCGGATTCTTCATCTCACCGCTCATGTCTGCCATGGAACGGAGCACCGCGATGAGAGAGAATACCAGCATCAGTGCAAACGACATGATCGTCATGAACAGGACTGTATTCCAGACTGTCCTGTTTGAAAAAAACAGATCCAGCATATAGTAGTTTGCTTTGTCATAAGTGACCGGCTCGACACCGGCAAACACATTGAAGATCACCTGTATGGTGTCAATGATCTTTAACAGTTCCGCAAAAATACTGTAGATCAGGCTGGCAAGGATATCAAAGATCAGCTGCACCAGCATCTTGAACAGCGGCAGTAACACATCCACCAGCAGCGGTTTTAAGATCTTGTCAAAGATCCAGGTAAACACCGTATTGAGCAGACCGCCCAGCCAGTCCACGATAGGCTTAAGTATTTTGTTGTAGATCCATTCAAAAATGCTGGAAAACAATCCGAGATATACCGTCTGCATACCCTGTTCCTCTCTTTACTCCTGCAAACGCAGACCTGCTTGCAAACTGCGCCTTGCCGCAATTTTTCACCTGCCTTACTACATCAGGCACATTGCATCTTCCGCCTGTTCATGCTTTACCCCAGCTTGCCGATCAGCGCGTTCAGACGCCCAAAGGCCAGCGCCCCGACTTTAGAGCCCAACTGTCCGTTGCCATCGAGCTGTGCCCCCAGCGACGGATGCACGATCTTGACGAACAGATTCCGGCTGGTGTAGATCGCCAGGGCCCCCGAGATGATAAAGATGATATTCACATACATCATATTGATACCGTTCGGAAACTGCATCTTGCCATCCATGAACATGGGCAGGAACATCATAAACAGCTTCATGGCCAGGATCGGTGAAAATGCCGCGATCAGGTAGCCGACAAAGGTATCCCGCCACTGTCCGAAGCTCTTGCCCTCATCCAGCGGCATGTACGCTACGAACAGCGGGCTGATCACATACAGGATCATCAGCATGAACAGCCGCTGCACGGAGCTCAAAATGGTCGCCAGCAGGATCCCTAATACGAACACGCTGGAAACGATGACGATGATCCAGTTAAAGTGCATGTAATCAAAATGCTTCATGACATCCTGCACATTCGCATATCTCGCGCCTGCCGCATAATATTCCACATTTGTGCCGCCCTTGACCTTGTCCTTCACCAGCAGGTAGAACAACTGATCCCCCATGGAAGCATCCTTCCGATCCACATTCAGCGAATAATTGATCTGCAGAAGCACCTGTGTGGTCATCTGTATCGCAAAGATGCAGGCAAACTGCATCAGTGTGAAGTGCAGCACGCACTTCAGCGTCGTCTGCAATACCGCGCTGATGGGCTTTTTGTTCTCAAAGGGCGTATCTGCCAATGACCGCAGCACAGCGATCATGGTTGTCGCAAAGCATAAGACCACAGAGATCACGGTGATCGCCAGGAACGTACGCTGCACGGCCCCCAGCCCGAACAGATACTGCACTATGCCCTGGTTTGACATCTCCCCATTGACCTGCAGCTGCGTCATGCCGGAAAAGATCGTAAAGATGTCCTCCAGAAAGTCGATGATCTTTAAGATGATCACCCACAGTTCCAGAAAGATACCGGACAAAGCCGCCAGGATCAGTTCCCCGATGAGCGTCACCAGGATATTGAACACATCCTTGATGACAGGCATCAGGACTGACTCAAATACCCAGCGAAGGATATCCTGAATGATGGATAAAAAACTCAGATTTACCGGTACCATACGTCTCACTCCTCTATTAATATTAATCGCACTTTTTAATGTCTGCCTGCTTCCGGCCGTTTTCCTGCCTTCCCCCCAAAAAACGCATACCTGCGTAAATATGCTTACCTGACCTTCACATGCGTGTTCAGATACCGCAGATACGCAAACAGTCCGACGACAGTTGCTGCAATGATCAGGAGCGCGATCACAGCTCCTTTGTTAAACCCGTATCTCACATCAAACGCTGTCGCTGACATATTTCCCGCTGCATCATATACAAACAGCCAGTATTTTCCGGTCTCATCGATCCGGGATACCACATCAAACTTCGTCTCATACGGCTGTTCGTTCCGGTATACCTCTGTGGATGTCACATCCTGTGAAATATAGGCGATCTCCGCCACATTTTTCTGCACATTCACCTGATAACGCGGTTTCACGCGATCCAGTGTATATGCCAGTTCGATCTCCATCTCCCCGTTGGAAAACGTGACCAGATAACTGCCATCCTCCCGCAGATAAACTGTATCTGCCGTATCCTCATGGAAGACCTTTGCGGACTCGGCCGGCAGTTCATCCAGATAAACACCGCTCACACGAAAGCCTTCCGGCAGATGCAGCAGGGACAGGTCATTTGCCGCAGAATCTATGATACGGAAGGAGAACACAGGCAGTTCTTCCTCGTAGGAATCCAGGAACAGGATATCCGAAGACTGCGGGATCAGCATGTAGGTGCCTGCCTCTGTAAACCTGCTGTGATCCTCCGATCCGTAGAGTTCACCGTCTTTGTATACCAGGTAGGACAGGCTGTCATCCCCGCGCAGCGTGACTGCCAGATGCGTCACCGTTCCGTTCTGCACATCCGTATAGAACACCTGACCGCTGCGCAGCGTATTTTTATAGTAACCTGTCACCGCATCATAAACCGAAGAGATCCCGGTGATCTCACTGATGCCCTCTGTCACATAGATATCGTTGATGTCTCCCATCTCATCCATATGGCCGGCTACCAGTTCATCCAGTTTTTCCTGATTGACCGTGCCATCGGGATTTAAGATCTCCACATCCGTGCCTTCTCCCCGGATAAACTCATCCAGCGCCGCCTGCTCCTCCGGCGTCAGATCTTCATAACGCATGCCGATCTGGCTTTCCAGCTCCGCGGATATGTCGCCCATGCCTGCCGGATCTCCGGTCGCTGTGGTCGTAGTCGGATTATCCGTCACCTGCTGTGAGGCTTCCATGATGCGGAAACGGAAAGATGCCTGATAATGCGTCACGATGCCAAGGCTGTCGGTCTCATCCACCCGGATCGTCAGCACATACATGCCCAGAGCCTGTACTGCCGTACCGGAATTATAGGCGACCGCCTGCCCATCCTTTTCCAGCGTATAACTTAAATTTGACGGAATATCCATCACCACCGCATCCGCTGTCATGCCGCCGTTTTCGATATTGGCATAAAAAACATAGCGACCATTAAAACTCTCTTCATACAGATTAAAGTCGGAATTATAATTCTCCGTCAGGTTTGCTGTGACATTGCGCTCGGTGGGTGCCTGGCTGCCGGTATTGCTGCCGCCTTCCTCCGTTCCGGGCAGATCCACAGCCACATCCGTGCACAGCATGGCTGCCTGTACTTCATCAGCCGGCTGCAGCGCGCTGCCAAACAAAAGCCCCAGCCCTACTGCTGCTGTGCCGGCTGCCAGACGCCCCGCCAGTCCCCATTTGATCATTTTATCCTCTCGGATCTTACCGGTTCTCACTGTCATCCCTCCGCTTCTGCGTTTTCACCGCCTTCATTCGGTGCATCCAGGATCAGATAGTTTCTCTCATCCAGGTCATAAAAGACTTCATCACTATAGAATACGTTGTTGCGCACATCCGTCATATCCATGGTGCCGAACTCATAGAGCGGACACTTGTAACTCGGCGTAAATTGCGTCTTGAGCGGATGGTTACCAAAGGTAACGATAATGGAATTACCCGTGGAATACTTATTGTTCAGTTTCATCAGTTCCGACGGATAGATCAGCGGCCTGTTGGTCAGCTGGTTGGAGAAGTTGACCTGGTCGCCCTTATCACCGGTGGAACCGGATACGCTGGTGGAACGCACCGTCATGTTACCGCAAAGTTTGGAAAATTCTTCACAGGTACCGATATCATTGGAACCGATGAACATCTTGATACCGCAGTTACCTTTTACGATATCGGCAACGGTCTCGCCGTATACGTTATTGAGCTGCGCAAAGGACTGGATGATCATGTGGAACCAGATCTTTCTGGAACGGCCTACGGTGATCATCTTATCAAACTTATCGATCTTCGGCATGTTACCAAACTCGTCAAGGATGAAGTACACGTTGCGCGGCAGGGACAGATCCTCTCTGCCGGATGCCACCTTGATGAGCGCCTTATAGATACACAGGATGAATACGGCTGCCAGCGCGTGACGGGTATCCTTTTCATCAGGGATCTTTAAGAACAGCGCAGTGGGCTCAAACGCAAACTGTGCCGGTTCGATATCCGTTGCCGCGGTCAGCGCGCACAGACCTTCATCGTTGAACATCGACAGTTTGTCGAATGCGATGGACATATAGGAGGACAGTGTCTGATCCGCAGCGGAAAGCACCTGACGTGACAGACCCACGGATTTGGACAGTTTATCGCGTCCTTTGAAGTAATCCTTCAGCGCTGCAAACTCGTTTTCAGAGTTCATGATCGCCTTGCTTACGTTAAAGAAGCAGAACTTCTCTTTCGTCATCTCCAGTTCCGGATTTGCGGAATCCTCCAGCATCGCCAGGCAGGTCGCCATGATGATGGAACGCGCACCTTTTTCCCAGACCGGATCGTCCTTGGATTCGATCGGGCAGATAACGGAGATCAAGTCGTTCAGGTCTTCATACATTTCATCGTAGATCTTCTGTTTCTCTACACGGATCTTGCCGATCAGTGCCTTACGGTCGGAATAGGCTTTCCCCTCATACTCATACCACACATCACCAAAGGTTTCCTTCGGATCAGCCAGCTCCAGGCCTTCCGCCTCCTCGATCGGGAACGTATTCTCATAGATCTCGTCACCGACCTTTAAATACTCCTGATAGCGGTCATAGATATCTCCCAGCGGATTCCAGCGGAAAGAAGAATACGGATCACGCAGATCCAGCACCATGCACTTATAGCCATGCTCCTTGAGCATCTTGGAATGCATCTGGAAAAGTTCGCCTTTCGGGTCGGTACAGATCATGGAAGAACCTGCCGCGCAATGCCCCAGGATCTGCACCACCGGGTTTACAAAGGTCGTCGTCTTACCGGAACCGGTAGCACCGATGATGATACCATGGCAGGGCGACATCAGGTTGATGTTGATATCCTTCTTTTTCTGATTGTAGACCGCGTATACCGCCACGCCGTCCTTCTTTTCATTGCCCAGTCCGCTCCACATCTTCGGCGGGAACAGGTCATCCTTCTCTTTATCTGTCAGGAAACGGGAATTTTCCAGATTGCCCTCGATACCCTCCACTTTGGATCTGAGCATCTTTCCGGAATTTTTACCGGGCGTGCCGTTGTAAATAGCCAGAAACGCGACCACGCAGAATGCCACAAAAACAACACCATAGATCAGCGTCTCCTTGGTCGGGATCGCTGCCCAATTCCAGAAACCGCTCTCGGTCTTGTGTACCTTTTCCGTAATGTAATAGACATTGCCCTCCTCATCCGTCATTACATTACCGTCCTCATCCAGAGCTTCCTGATACATCACTTCGCCATTGGCATCCGTCAACACATTACCGGCCTCATCCGTCTTCGGCACAAAGCGCTCTTCCGTACTGATAAAACGCCATACTGCCATGTTCAGCAAAGCCCCACTGATCAGCACAGACACGATGACGATCCCGGCATAGATCGCGATCTTTTTCCCGAGCTCTTTTATATCAGTTTTCATCTGTTCCCGTTCCTCCTTTTATTTGGGTGGAATTAATATTTTGTTGTTTTCTATATATCAGCGCCCTGCCAGTTTAAACCACAGGCGCCTGGTATCCAGTCTTTCGGTATAGACCGCTGCCAGAAAAACAGAGATGCCCAGTCCCAGAATGCCATAGGCGGCAATCAATAATTTACTCCCAAAAAAAGCGGTATTCAAGCGTTCATTTTCCGTGATAAAATAATTGACTACCGCGGTCGCATTAAAACCGATATGCAGCACCACGCCGTATGCGATATTGTCCTCCTTCATGGACGTCTTTGCCAGGATCTGCCCCAGACCGAAAGAATACAGGATCCAGATCACATTGCCGTGCATCAGCGCAAAGATGATGCTCGAGATCAGTACTGCAATCTTTTCCGGGATATGCTCCAGCAGCGTGTTCAGCATATGCCCCCGGAATATGATCTCTTCCACCACGGGCGCCAGAAAGAGGATCGTACCCAGCATGAAGATCAGGTCGCGCCCAAGATACATCTTAGATGTCGCCGCCTGATAGCCCAGGTTCACGGACAGCCAGGGCAGTAACGTGAGCAGCGCCGATACTGCAGTGGCCGAGCCAAAACCAAAAGTAAAAAACCCGATGGCTCTGCCCGGCTTCATCTCCTTTGCAAAGAGAGTGGATTCCTCCCAGATGGTGCTGCCGCGCCGTTTCGCCCGTATATGCAGTATCCAGAGTGTCAGGAACGTACCGATGGTAGTATAAAAGTTCGCACCATAGGTAAAAAATTCCTCCAGGCTCATCTCGTCTTCCTGATGCCCGCCAAATACATATCCAAGCACCAGGCATAAGGACGGCATCAGTGCATATAAAAACAATGGTCCCAATGCCCTCAAAAACAATCCCCCATACAACCAGACTGCCTGCTGCCAGGTAAGAGAACCTTTCGGCCATTCCCGCTTCGGTGCCGGCTTGATCACCTTTACCTCTTTCTTCTTCGGCTTCTTTACCGGCTTTTCCCGCTTGATGCTGCGCTCAATGGCCTCTACCGCTTTCAGCAGGCGTTCGCTGCGCTCATCCAGTTTTCCGGTTCCCTCTGCACTGTCCTCTGTTTCTTTTGAAACATCCGGATCCGCTCCTTTGGCAGCGCTTTTCTTCCCTTCTACTGTATCCCTGCGCTTTTCTCCGCGCCACTGATTGCCCGTCCCCTTCGGCATATCCTTAATCTTCCACTGTCAGGAAACCGGAAAATCCGGTCACATCAAAGATCTCGCGCACCTGCTGGTTTGCACCGCGGATCAGCATGCTGCCGCCGTTTGCATTTACCTTTTTCTGCATGGAAAGCAGCGCGCGCAGGCCAACGGAGCTGATATAGCTGGTATCCGTCATATCGATCACCAGATCAAACTTGCCTTCCGCAGCAAGCGCTTCCAGATCCGCCGAAAGTTTCGGCGCCGTCCTGGTGTCGATCTTTTTCTCTGTTTTGTAGATTGTCTGTTCTGCCATTTCTTTGTTTCCTCCTCTATTAATCGCACTTTTTAATATCTGACTTTGTCCGGATGCTGAAACCGTAACTCCCCAAGGAACAATCGCTAACAGTATCCGGCTCCTTAGCTAAGCAAAATAAACTGATCCGGTCTTATGTTCATACAAACTATCCGCGGGCAGTTTCCCGTCATTCGATCGGCTCGCCGTATTCATTCAGATAAATGATGCGCCCGTCCTCGCCGTAAATGAAAAGATTGCCTTTCTCGTCCTCGTAACAGTAATCATCTTCGTCCTCTTCGGCGTTTTCCGCATCAAAAGCCTGCTGGCGGATCTCTGCCATCTCTTCCTCCGGCAGAATACCGTTATCCAGCACATACTCATCCGTCTCTGCCTCGCCGTTTAAGATTGCTTCTGCCTGGCGTGCCACTTCATAATACAGCTCGTCGTCATCGATATCGTCCAGGATCATCTCATCATTCGGACCGGCATGGAACCCCATGATCTGCAGTTCCCCTTCTCCGCCTTCCCCCACGGGCTGAAGCACGATAAAATCCCGGTCCCGCACGCCCAGTGTCAGCAGCGGCTCAAAAATATGCTCATTGCCTTCCGGATCCTCTAAAACCATCTGTAAACTTTTTTCTTCCTCTGCCATCCTGGTTCCTCCTTTTAATCCCGGTAAACTACCGAAATATTGTATGACGCTCCGTTTATTTATACTACATTTATGGCTTTATGTCAACAAAACATACTATCCCCACTATGTTCCAGCCTGACATTTTTACTATATTATATCCCCGAAAGTGCAAGCAAAGTGCAAGTGCGGGCGCATTTTTCATAAAAATTCACAAAATGTTCACATTTTTTTCGTTGCCGTTTTCATTAGTAATCCCGCATAACCGTCATCTCCGCCCAGGAATACTGCGCCATGTATTCCCCGCAGTAATCGTTCATCGCCAGCGGATTGCCCTCCAGCAGCTTGAAGTAGTCGCAGTCGATCCTGTCGCAGTTGACAGCTAAACTGTTCCATCCCTTGATCAACACATCCCCCACGCCCGCTTCCTCCAGCGTATGCTTCAGATCCTGCACCAGCGTGCGCAGCCAGGACTTGCGTGAATTGGAGTTGTCATCTTCAAATAAAATGCCCAGGATCTCTCCCATGGAGCATACCGTTCCCCGACGGTCGATCAGATAAGCCAGCAGCTCCTTGGACTGTTTCCTGCGGAACTGCAGCGGCTTATTCCCCACAAAGGCTTCAAAACTGCCAAAGCAGACCGCGCGCAGGCATTTCGGTCCTTCCTCCTGTGCCGCCCGGATCGGCCGACGCAGGTTGTCCAGTGCGTTCCTGACATCCTCCGCATTCGCCGGCTTCATCAGGTAATCACTCACATGCAGCTTCCAAGCCTCCAGCGCATATTCCTTATATGCCGTCACCATGACCAGGTTCGTATCCGGGCTGCATTTCTTGATCTCCACAGCCAGCTGTATGCCGTTCATCTTCGGCATTTCGATATCCAGAAAAGCGATATCAAAGGGCACGCCCTCCTTTGCCGCCTGTGATACCTTATCCAGTGCCTTGAGCGCGTCCCTGCTGCTGTCAATCTCTGCTCCTTCCTCCAGCACCTCCTTCAGCACGACCTCCAGGCCTTCGATCCCCATCTGCTCATCATCCACGATCAGTACTTTCATGTCTGCCCTCCCCTTTTATCGCCTCTTCTTTTCCGTCAGCCATTCCTCACTCCTGCTTTTCATCCGACATGCCGTCCTTTTCTGCCACGGGCATGCTCACAATCATGCGCGTGCCCTTTTCCGGCCGGCTCTCGATCCGCAGGTTTCCGCCATATTCCCGTATGCGGTTCCGCACATTCGCCAGGCCCACATGCCTGCGGCCGCCCTCATCCCTGCCATCGTTTTCCAGCAGGCTCTTTTCCCATGCCGCCACATCAAAGCCTTCCCCGTCATCCTCTATCACAACGCAATCCATTCCATCCTCAGTAAAAGAACTGATGCGTATCTTTCCGCGTTCATGGGAAGCGCGTATCCCATGCCGCACCGCATTCTCCACGATGGGCTGAAGTGAAAGCGCCGGAAGTGAAAAATCCCTGCTTTTGATATCATATTCCACCTGTAGTGCATCCGGAAAGCGCAGCTGCTCGATGGAAAGGTAAAAGCGCACATGCTCCAGTTCTTCCCCGAAACTCACCGGCGCTGTGCGATCCATGTTTTCAAAATTGATCCGCAGGTACCTGGAAAAATCATAGATCGCCTGCCTTGCCTTTTCCGCGTCCTTTGCGCACAGCACATAGATCGCGTTCAGCGTGTTATAGATAAAATGCGGCCGGATCTGGCTCATCATCAGTGCCATACGGCTTTCCTTCAACTGCAGGGCCTTTCTGCGCAGTTCCTCCTGCCGGCCGGCCGCGTGGATCAGCAGGATGACGCCGTTTAAAACCCCGTAAAACAGCGTCACCGTAAGCGTCACCCCCAGGTAAAACGAGCTGAATCCATAGCTGTAAATGATCAGATCCGCAATGGCGCTGACACCGATCGCGATAAAACTCCATTTATGCCAGTCCGAGATGTTTTTCCGCAGTCCGTAGAGATTCTTTTCCAAAAGAAATACGACAAAAACCATGATGCCATCCTCCAACAGCAGCAGGTTCTGGCGCAGATCCCGTATGTTGCATATCTGCAGCGCCAGCAGCACGGTATCCAGCACCAGGAAGAGATGGTTGGCATAAAGATATATCCGCTCCCTCGGCTCCAGCAGGTACAGATACTGCGATATTGCCGGTACCAAAAGCATCAGTGTCAGCAGGGACAGCCACGTAAGCAAACGGTTCCAGGACAGCATCACTGCATACACAGAGGGTGTATCGGTAAATTTCCATATGCCCAGCAAAAACAGGATGATCCCCAGATAAAATACCACCCTGTTTTCCCGGATATGCACCCCGGCCGAGACTGAGAGTATAAAAAACGAGATTCCCACGATAATGCACAGCAGGCCTACGCAGACGATGGCCGCTTCGTCCAGAAGCCGGTAGCCGACGATCTTGTCCCGCCGTCCTGCGAATATCCTGGGTGCCCGGTTCTGCACCTCTTTATAGGCAGGCGTTACCATGATCCGCATGGTCTTTCCGATATCGATATGGCGGACCGGCAGGAATGCCCAGTAACTGCCTGGGCTGTGCCCGATGTGCCAATCCTCCGGCTCGCTGTTCTGGTAGATCAGGTCATTCCCCATAAAAACAGTCACATAGGAATGCACCATCCACAGACCGATATCCACGCGGTCATAAAGCCCCCAGGTGACCGGTATCTCATAGATCCGCTGAACCCCGCCGTATTCCGGGATCGGCCTGCTTTCCTTCAGGTACAGTTCCGGATCGAGTTCCACGGCCTTCGGTTCTGCCCAGAAACGGTTCTGCCATTTTGACGCATTCAATGCCGTCATTGCCAGCAGATAAAAGGCCATGGCGGAAAAAACAATAAGGACAGCCATTTTTAACAGCCATCCTGTCGTTTCTTTCTCTTTTTGATGATCTTTTATCTGCTGTCCGTTTTTTTTCCGCATGTAACTCCTGTCTGTCTTTCGTCTGTTTTTTGACCCGTGGCAGCCCATTGCGCAGCATCACGCAGGACTGCTGCCATAACGTGCTATGACGAAGTCCTGGAACCGGCCGACAGTCCCTGCACTCCGGCGCCCGCTGCCGAAAGGAAAAGTTTTGCGATCACCCAGATCTGGCTGTCTGCTGCCGGAATGTAATGCATGTCCACAGGGAAATTCGGCACCATCTGCAAGAAAAAGCCGACTGCCGCAAAGCCGCCTACCACTGCCGTTACGATCACAACGACCGGACGTTCCGCCTTCGCCATCAGATAGCCCGCCCCTACGCCTACGGCGATGCCGACGAGCGCAGAGAATGTCGGCACCAGAAATGTCGGCAGGGACAGTTTCGCTGCCAGCGCCGCACCAAGCGCCGCCGCAAGGTTTCTCTGCACAAAATGATAGGTTGCCATAAAAATGCCAAAGCGCACATAGATGACTGCCAATGCACCGCAGATCAGCCCTACGACCGCCTGTACCATCAGCATCGTTTCATCAGCCAATGCCAGCTTTTCCACCACGATGTGCGCGCGGCTGAAACCTACGCAGAAGCCGATGGCAGACAGTGCCATCTTATAAATGCCGTAGCCTTCCAGGCAGATATACCCGGCCGCCAGCATCAGTACCACGCAGAGCAGCACACCGTTAAATTCCACCGTTGCCAACTGATGCAGCAGGTCTTTTCCCAGTTTCAGTGCCACATCCGTTGCCTGCGCCTCATTTCCGTTGACTGCCTCGCCGACAGCCTCTCCCGCCGTTTCCGCCGCCAGTAATATTCCGTTCCACATATCCCTACACTCCTTTCACAGTGCCGTGCCATTCTCCACATACAATCCCATTATACACCACAATGTGCAAGCAAAGTGCAAGCGCTATGTGTTTTTCTGCATATTTTAATTTTTTCCCTCCTCCAGATCGTACGGTGTCACCTGATATACGTAATAATTCAGCCAGTTGCCGTAAAGGATATTGCAGTGGGATCTCCACTGCAGGCGCGGTTTCTGCTCCGGATCGTCCTGCGGGTAATAGTTCACCGGCACATGGATCGGCAGGTTTTTCGCCAGATCCCTGCGGTATTCATGATCCAGGCTGAAGCGGTCATATTCCGGATGCCCCATCAAAAAGATCTGCTTGCCCTCTTCCGCCATGCACAGAAACACGCCGGCTTCCTGCGATTCCGCCAGCACCTGCAGCCGCGCGTCCCCATGGATCGCTTCTGCTTCCACAGTGGTATGTCTCGAATGCGGTGCCATAAAATAATCATCAAACCCGCGCACCAGCGGCACCCTGCGGTGCAGCACCTTGTGCTCGTAGATGCCGAAAAGTTTTTCCGGCAGCTGCGTCTTTTCCAGCCCGAAATGATGGTACAGCGCCGCCTGCGCCCCCCAGCAGATATGGAAGGTACTGGTCACATGGGTTTTGGTCCAGTCCATGATCTCCACCAGTTCCTCCCAGTAATCCACTTCCTCAAACGGCATCTGCTCCACCGGTGCGCCCGTAATGATCATGCCGTCAAACTTCCGCATGCGGATATCGTCAAAAACATGATAAAAACTGTTCAGGTGGTTGATCGCCGTATTCTGGGACACATGGCTTTTCACCATCAGAAATTCCACATCCACCTGCAGCGGCGTATTGGAAAACGCGCGCAAAAGCTGCAGTTCCGTTTCCGGTTTTAACGGCATCAGGTTCAGAATGCACACCTTAAGCGGCCGGATATCCTGGTGCATGGCCCTGGTCTCGTCCATCACAAAGATATTTTCATTTTCCAGTTGTTCCTTGGCCGGTAGATTGCTCTGTACTCTGATCGGCATTTTTCTGTCCTTCTTTCTGTATTATATATTGCCGTGCTTTACGCCGGCATCACCAAAAGTTCTTCTCCCCTGCGGATACTATACATCCGTTTCCGGCAGGTATTCCCGTAAAAAATCCCCCTCCGTAATGATCCGTACCCCCAGTTCTTTTGCCTCTTTGTTTTTTGTGCTGCCAGAGAGCGCGTCATTGTTGATCAGACACTCTGTCTTCTTTGTCACCTTGCCGGTCACCTTGCCGCCGCGCGCTTCGATCAGCGCTTTGAGTTCGTTCCTGTTCGTAAAATGCTCCAGGCTGCCTGTGATCACAAATACCTTTCCGGTCAGTGTCTGCTCCTGCGTGGTTTCCTCCGGTGCCGTAAACTGCAGTTCCGCCGCCAAAGCCTCCAGTTCCGCCAGATGCGCCTCATCATGCATAAAGCCGTAAAACGATTCCGCCAGTACCGGTCCCACGCCTTCGATCTCTCCCAATTCTTCCTGTGCGGCGCCTTTGAGCCGCTCCAGATCATAGTCAAAATGCTTTGCGATCAGTTTTGCACCCGCCAGGCCGATCCCCGGGATCCCCAGCGCATACAGCATGCGCGCCAGGGGCAGGCTGCGGCTTTTTTCGATACTAAGCAGCAGGTTCTTCGCCGACTTTTCCTGAAATCCCTCCAGTGCCAGGATCTTTTCCTTCTGCGCTTTCAAATGATAGATATCCGCGAGGTCATGGATCAGCCCCTCCGCGATCAGTTTTTCCAGTGTTGCCTCCGAAAGCCCCTCGATATTCATGGCGTCCCGCTCCGCAAAATGCACAAAGCGCTTTAAGTGCCTTGCGGGGCATGCCGCATTGCTGCAGCAGAGCACTTCGGAATCAGCCTCTTTTTTCAGCACGGTCCTGCCGCCGCAGACAGGGCAGATCCCGGGCAGTTCAAGACTGCCCGAACGCGTCAGGTTCTCCGCGATCTGCGGGATGATCATATTGGCTTTATAAACTTTTATGGTATCCCCGATCCCCAGCGCCAGTTCTTTGATGATGCTCACATTATGCACGCTGGCGCAGGATACTGTGGTCCCCTCCAGTTCTACCGGCGCAAATACCGCCACCGGGTTGATCAGCCCGGTCCTTGACGTATTCCACTCCACTTTCAGCAGCTGCGTTTCCGCCATTTCATCGGCCCACTTAAAGGCGATGGCACCTCTGGGGAATTTTGCCGTGCGTCCCAGGGAGGCTGCGTATGCCAGATCATCGTAAGAAAGCACCAGTCCATCGGATGGGATATCGTTATCCGCAATGCGCTGTTCAAAACGCCCCACCGCTTCTGCCACATTCGCAGCATCCACGCGCTCATATTCCACCGTTTCAAACCCCTGCTCCCTTAAGAACGCAAACTGCTTTTCCATGGAATTGTCAAAATCCATCCCCTCCGCGCTCACCAGGGAAAACACGATCACGCGCACATTGCGCTGCGCCGTGATGCTGCTGTTGAGCTGGCGCACCGAGCCGCTGCAGAGGTTCCGCGGGTTTTTATACTTCGCGCCCTCCTCCGGCAGCAGGGCATTTACGCTTTCAAAATCCGGGTAACTGATGACCGCTTCACCGCGCACCACCAGTTCCCCCTCAAATGCGATCTTATGCGGCAGGTTCTTAAATGTTCTGGCGTTTGGTGTGACCACCTCTCCCACTTCCCCGTTGCCGCGGGTGACACACTTTGCCAGCATCCCGCCCTGATAGGTCAGTACCACCGTGAGTCCGTCTTCCTTCCAGGAGAGCAGTCCTTCATGTTCTCCCAGCCATGCCGCCAGTTCCTCCCGGCTCTTGGTCTTCTGCAAAGACAGCATCGGCGAGGCATGGCGCTCCTTGGGCAGTGCGTCCACCGCCTCATAGCCTACCTTTACCGTCGGGCTGCCGGCCAGCACCACACCGCTTGCCTCCTCCAGCGCCTGCAGTTCGTCGTACAGACGGTCATACTCCACGTTCGGCATGATCTCGCGGTCCTCTGCATAGTATGCCCGCGATGCCTCCGATAATATGCGGACCAGTTCCCGCATCCGTTCCATATCTGTCTTCGCCGTGTGATCTGTGTGCATAAAACGTTCACTCCGATCCAGTGTATTCTGCTTCCCGGCCTTTGCCGGCATCTTTCCCGCCGGCGGCTCTTTGCCGCAATAAAATGGGAATGCCCAAAGGCACTCCCATAGATTATAGTAGAAACGGAAAGAAAAATCAACCTGCCTGACCACTCGCCAGTGCCATATTCAGTTTTTCGGCCGCTTCCTCCCTCGGGATCTCCAGCGCCGCAGCCAGTTCGCTCACCATGACACGCTCCGCATTATCCAGCAGTTTTGTATCCGCATTATTCATATGCTTGTTGTTCTTCCTGTTTTCCAGACGGATATGCCGCAGCCAGCGGATCATATTGGTGATCGCCTTGCTGTCTGCTTTTTTCAGGATCGCATCGCAGTCCTCTCTCTGCGGCATCTCGCCTTCCCGCCTGCCATGGCCGATCTCCGCCAGCATCAGCTGTGCCGTTTCCTTATCGACCACTTTTCTCGCGATCCTGTCTTCATTCGCCACCGCCACATAAAGGACATCCTTTGGATCATATACCGATCTTAAAGAGTAGTATATCTTATCCGGACCGGCAAAATCCAACGTTCCGATCTCTATGACCTCACACGCACCGGACACACTGTACATCACGTAATCACCAATCTTGTATTTCTGCATATAACCTCCATTTCTATGTGCCCCCGTGCTATGAGTATAACATTTTTTCGGATTTTTCGCAAACCCCAAAAAGTCAAAAATCTGCCTGCGGACTTTATCTTTGTTACTATTCACAGCCCTTCGCGCTGTGATAGTAACGGGTTTTGCCAATGAAAATCGCCTGCGGCGATGGGCAAAACCCATCTCGCTCGGACTATTTGGGTCGTAATCGCGCAG
>JAFUUX010000174.1 GCA_017471325.1 Lachnospiraceae bacterium
GCCCGGTGTCAGATCTGTCAGAGTCTTGCTTCCGTTACCGTTGATTGTTACCGTTTGGCTGTATGCATTCGGTCCGGTCACCGTGAAATTATAAGTCTTTTCTGTTGCTGCTGTTCCTCCGCCAGATACCGTTTTCTCTATTGTCAACTTACCCACGGCCGCCGATGACTCGTCCTCCATCTTGATGATCACTCGTCCCGTACTCGAATCTGTTTCGGTCGTGATATTTTTCCCTTCCTGATCGGTAACTGTAACAGCCCCATTCTCAATCTTAAATATGATATCGCTTGCAACCTCATATCCTGCCGGTGCTGTATCCTCATGCAGGGTATAGGTTCCATCAGGCAGTCCTGTTAAAGTTGACTTTGCCGTACCGGACGTATAACTGATAGAATTTCCATTAACCACCACATCCTTTGCGCCTTCGCCCAAAAGCAACTGATCCGCAGCAAATGTATAGGAAGTATTACTATTCGTAATCTTCAATGCCGCACCTGCAAGTTCTTCGCCACCCACATTCGTCTTGGAAAGATCAACGCTCGTTCCGTTTTTCACCAGGTTAAAGAATGCCCCCAGATTAAACTCGACACCGGACATATTCACCGCGGAATTATTCTTATAAACCTGTCCATCGTCAAGCGTTGTCTGCGAATCAACTGTATAATGGAAAACTCCATTATCATTGGTAACTTTAAGGTGGACTGTTATCTTTCCTTTAGAATTAATTACATTAGCATTGCTTGTACTTGCTTCGCCTGCTCCCACTTCAGTCACAACATAGTAATAATCCTTGCTTTCTCCAACAGGAACATAATACTTACTTGAAATATCAGAGTATCTCGTAATGTTTCTATATGAGTAGACACACCCTCCATCAGTAAACTGTAAACCGTTATAGCCATTAAAAGATATACCTGTCAGATTATCAACATCCACATTCTTTGCATTTAACTTTTCTATCAGTTCTTCCCCGGTAATTGTATATTTACCATCATGTGAGGATGGCACACTAATTGCATCAAGTTTCTCATAACCACCTTCATATGTTGCTACAATCTGAAGATCGGAACGATCTCCCTCATAATAATCATTATAGGCAATATAAATCTTCAGATATTTCGGATCCTCTTTCAAAACCTGAAGAAGTTTCCCACCATCATTAAATGTTCCTTGTTTATAGTTGGATCCTTCAAACTGTTTATCCTGAGTACTGAAAATATTATTTGCACTATACTCCGTCTTTACCGTATCCGAATAAAAACTCAATGTCGGAAACTTGATCGTGTTTGTAGCCTGGTTGGATACCACTGTCGGGGTTATGCCTGACGTATTATATGACGAATTTGTTTCGTACCAGTTGAAGGAATACTTTCCCTGCTCCGAACTTATCGTCGTATTCTCTTTAGTATCCTTTTTATTATATAAATTTGTAAATGTTTTTCGTGAAGCAAAATGTATCTGCCCTGCTCCATCCTTTGAATACTCCTGATTACCACCCCTATATATGTAATGCCATTCTGCGCTGTTATTGGCAGCCTTACCACCTGCTACAAGCCAACCTGTGCTGGATCCGGTAATATTAACATCATTTGTCCCCGGAACCAGAAGCGTACCACCTACAGTATTCAGTTCTACCGGTCCGTTTGCAGTTACATTAAAGATAATCTTCTGATTGATTTCCTGATCTTTTTTTATCAGAACATTCGGGTCATCCCCGCTGTCTGTCTTGGTATCATACCAGGTTGCGCCATTATCAGTGCTTACAACAAACTTACAGATCCTGTTTCCTTTAGCCGTCTCTTCCGAAGGTTTTCCAGCCGCATCCAGTTTGCTTATATTATCTGTAAAGTTCTGAGCGTAATTAAAGACAACAACCGTGCTTGAACGTTTCTTGATATGAACCCCCTGCCCAGTCGGATTTGTATCCCCCTGTATGGAAAATCGCTCCGCTAATTTGCTATCTACATTAATATAAACTACCTTGCCTTCATATTCAGCATCTGTCAAATCTATTGTAACGGCATTATTGCTATATGCTTCATCCGGAATAACATAATTATAATTAGACGCCCTGGAAATCAATTTATCCGATCTATCTTTTGCATTATCAATAATCGCCTGTATATTGCTATTCACATCTGAACGTGGGACCACACTAAATGTCTGCCCCCCCGCCTTAAAATCATGATGAATATGAAATTTTCCATATTCACCGCTGTATTTCCAATTGTAATTAATATCCATCCATGGATAAGTGAAATCACCAACTACCTTGTCGGGATCGGCCTCCACATTATACACACCAGCTGTCTGCTTGCCACCCAAACAGAACTTGCTCCCTTCCGGAATCTCACCTACCAGAAACTGTGCAGTAAAATCGCTTGGCAAAAAGTCAACTTCATTTGGAATATTATCGTTAACAAACTTTTTAGCAGCAAAAGTAGTCTCCATATGGTTATTCTGATGAAAAGTCGCTGCAACAATACCAAAATCGGTAGCTCTTCCTAAAATAGTTGCATAATTAACAGCACTGGCCGCATCCATTACTACAGGTTCATCCGCATGCGTCCTGATCGGTGTCACCATCAGCGTACTTGCCGCCATGATAAACGCCATTGTTCCTGAAATAATCCTGTTTACTAATCTCCTGCCCTTCATAACCCAGCCTCCTGATTGTTGTGCGATCCCGTCCCCTCAAACGGGACACCTGCAGTTCCATCTGCCTTACACAGCAGGTCTTTTCCAGAGAAACAGAATACGAAACAAACATATCATTTTTGATATGTTCATCCCACCCCTGAAAAGACACTATAAATTATTATCATTTTACTGAATTTCGATAGGAAAGTAAAGTTTTCCTCAGATTTTCAGACATTTGCACATTTCCTAAAAGATTTATAAGAATATTTGACGAAAAAATTGTGTCTTATGTAATCCAAATCCACTAAATACGGGCGTTTCCGGTGTTTTGTAAACCACACGTCGAAAAGCCCGCACATCATTTGCATGACCACTCCATCCCCATTCTGAGATCATACCGGTGAAAGACTTTCTTTCCCCATACCTCACAGGGATCCTTTTATCTGCTGCATCAAACCGTATTCAGACAACAACTCATTGCAATAAGCCTCATCCTCCGTTGCCCGTGCAAGATCATCCATGCGTCCGTCCTTCAGAAGATAACCAAACAGTTTTCTGGCATTTTCGATCCCTTGATCCGTTCCTATCTCTATTCCCCTGTTTTCTACACGGTCCAATACCTCACACATAGTACGCGGGCTCCTTTCTTCCTCCGTGGTTTTCTCCATCGCCTGTTCAAACCGGTGATCTCCGGTCAGTTCCGACATCAGCATCAGCACTTCCAACATATGCCGTACTTCCTCATCCGGCGGCGTATATTCCCCTGTCTTTCGCATTTGGACATAATAATCGGCAACAAAACGAAAGTCACTTTTAAACTTCGATACATCCTCCTCGCTCAACCATGCCACATTAATGACATTAATGTGGTAATCGCTCACATATGCCCGCAGTTTGTCGGGAATCTGCAATACTTCCGTCAGATTTACCGGTTTCGTCCACCTGCGCCTGTAATCCATATAAAGCACCAGTGTGATCACCGGATAGCGTGGATTTTTGTTTCTGACATAATTCCCCTTCTCATCTTTTACCGGATACAACTGATCCCTGTATCCCGCACCATCATAACCCATGATGCGCAACGGCATATCCGGATCCTGTTTTGTCTGGTTCTCAAACCCACACATCGCCAATCTGAGTTCTGCATCTTTCCAATACTTTGCCACATCTCGCTCCTGTTCCCGCACTCTTTCCAGTTTATATGCCGTTCTGACACTCAACGGCTCCAGTTCCTCTTCCCGTACCTCACGCTCCCCCTGAAACAGGCACACATTC
Source organism: Lachnospiraceae bacterium (assembly GCA_017471325.1). Classification (GTDB taxonomy): domain Bacteria; phylum Bacillota; class Clostridia; order Lachnospirales; family Lachnospiraceae; genus NK4A136. The sequence continues at coordinate 3,916 of JAFUUX010000174.1, forward strand.
ATAATGTCGGCAAATACATCATTAAGGTCTTCCAAATGCTTTTGTACAATATCTTTTTCTCCCAAGGTCTTCTCCTTTCACATACTTCCGAAAATGAAGAAAACCTCTGATTACAGTATAGCCCGGTTTTGCATCATCTTCAAGCAATTCTTACTGTTTTACATGGAAATCCGGACACATACCCATGTGACCGCTCCCGAATGGGAATCTATGATTTCTGAAAAGTATCATAGCAATCAGACCTTATATTGTCAAGTAAAAATGTTTCTAAAATGTAATCCGCCAAATGTAATCCAAATCCACAAAATACGGGCGTTTCCGGTGTTTTGTAAACCACTCTCCGAAACGCCCGCACATCGTTTTTTCTGTTTTACATCCCGGTTACTGCTTCACCTTCCCCACATATACATAGTCCCCGTTCCAGTCCGGGGTGCTGCCATAGTATACCACATCCCCGAGCGCCAGCAGACGCTCCACATCTATCCCGTCCGCGCCATACTTCTCGTACTCATTGCTGCCGATGTAGATATAATCCACATTATACTTTTTTAATAATTCCTCCGGGTTTCCGTATCCCAGATAGATGTCCCGCACATCCTGCGCCCGCGCATCCACCGGCTCCACGGCATTGTGCCACAGCCATTCATGCGTATGCCAGCCCAGCACCGTCGGCAGCCCGGTCAGCACCGAAACACAGTTGTACAGGGTATAACTGTCCCCGTTTGCTTCCAGGATCACGCTGCCGGAAGGTATGCTGGCATTGATCCAATCAATAGCCTCCGCATCCTGCGGTTTATACTCATAAATATACGCATCCGCCCGCAGGCCTTTATAGCGCTTTTTGTCCGTCACATCCCCAAACGAATCGTCCAGCGCGGTCTTGAAATAGCAGCAGCACCATAGTATGATCACGCCGGCAACGATCCCCCATTTCCGCTGCGCCGCACTCTGCGGCCGGAAGATCCACCGCGTCAGCACAAAGCCCATCATCAGTCCCAGCAGGATAAACGCCTGATAACTGAGTTTAAACATGGTATTAAAGCGCTTATAACTGCCTGTATAGATATCCACCACATAGACCACTTCCGGGATCAGGATCAGCCCTGCCGCGCACAGCCCCAGCAGCAGCACATACAGTTCCGTGCTCTCCAGCCCGCGCAATACCGGTCGGAAACCTTTCTCCCTGTTCCGCGCCGCCATGCTCACGAAGTGCCCCGTCAGTACGGATACCGGCAGCGCCCAGAGGATCAGCAGCTGATACCAGACCGTATGTGTTTCCGCCAGAGCAAAGCCGTTTGTCATCGCTTTGAAATAGATGGTAAACGGTATCGCGGTCAATACCGCCACAAGGACCACCATAGCACCCTGTACGGCTGTTCTGGCTGCCACGGCGCCCACACTATCCCCGCTGCGCAGATGCAGGGACAGCAGGATCGCGCCGGATACCACAAAATAGATCGGGAAATCCCAGTAGTTTTCCATCATGCAGATGCCGATCAGAAAACCGATCGCCAGCACATGGGGATCCAGAAGCAGTTTCTTCCAGTTCCATTCCCGCTTTTCCCCCGCCACGGCTGCGCGGGTACATGCAAAAAGAACCGCCAGTATCGTCATCACCACAAAGATATTGATCACATGGGCATGCAGATCCCCCAGCAGGAAAGAATATGCCGGGTATTCATGCGCCGTCTTGTCCGGCACATCCGGCTGATAACCGATATAGCGCGTGGAATCCGCAAACCAGTACTCCGGTTTCTCCCCCTGGATATTCAGGATCTCCCAGCACATGGGCACCAGAAAGTTAAAGATGATATAATGGCAGTTTGCCGCAAAGGTGACCGCCAGCGCTGCAAACGTTCCGGCCAGTGACGCCATCCGACGCGGCCTCTGCTTTTCCCCGTCTTTCATATAGGCGTACATCCACTGATATACCAGGGAAAAACTAAGGGATACGCACAGCGCAAAACACATGGACAATGCCAGGTTGTACCCATACACGACTTCATTCCCGGACAGTTTGGTCAGATAGGTCATCACATACTGGCCGAAATAATAATAATTCAGTTTTTCACCGGAAAACCAGAAATCATCCGCCGGGAAATACTCCATCCGGGCAATGCTCTTCATAAAACCGTAATCCATCATGCGCTCTGTTCCGTATGCGGATGGATTATAGCCTTTCAGATAGGCAAACACCGCAAAGGTGATCAGGAACAGCGCCTCCCTTGCCAATACCTCGCCCCACGGCAGTTCCTTCCATAAGCCGCAAAGCGCGCTTTTTTTGCCGGCCAGCAGAAAAACGCCCCATACCAGCGCCACGGCGATCAGCGCCGCGATCCACACACCCGTCCCGGAAAACCTGACCAGACGGATGGTTCCCAGAACAAACATCACATAGGCCGCACCGATGCTGCCCAGCACCTTGCCAAACAAAAAACCGTGATCCGTAAAACAGTGGAACAGACGCGCCGACAAGGGATAAAATCCCACCGTCAGCAGCAGTGCCGCAAACCACCAGCTTAAGACCGGCATGCTGTCATCTCCCAGCAGTGCCCATACCAGAGCCACTGTCCCCAACAGGATCCCGCCATAAATATATTTGCCATATTTCATCATTTTACGCCTCTTCCTTTCTGTTATCTGTTCCGATAGCCCGTATCATAAATGGCCATACGCCAATCATCTTCTCCCGCTTCATAAACCACCGGATACAGCGAAGCGATCACGTCCTCCCTGACCTCAAATTCCTCATTGTTTCTTAAGTCATGGTCGACCATGATAAAACGGATCCGCTCCTGCTCCATCAGTTCTCTCATGCGCTCCGGATCACTTTCCGAAAAAAGCATCGCTATACTCACATCACGCGCGCCTGTATCATACCCCGCGCTCCATGCGTAATACGGCCAGCCGTAATAAAGCATGGCGCCTCCCAGTACCACATCGTGTATGGACAGCCAGTCTGTCAGCCAGATATCCTTAGAGGATGAATTGTTTTTCACCCACTCCGTCAGTTTGGAATCCACATCAAATTCAAATGCTTCTTCATCAATATTCCGCAGGATATGCAACTCGTAAACGCCGGTCATGGTCAGCACCGTGCAGAGCAGCACCACCGCCAGACGCCTCATGAAGCCTCTCCGCTCCCAGATCTTCTTCAGCATGCCTGCCACCGCCACAGAGAGCAGGATCAGGGAAAGCATAACATATTTATGGTTGACTGTCACATCCGGTGTGAGCGAAATATGAAACGCGAACAAAAGCGGCGCCGAAAACGCGATCATCATCCAGCGCCCCGGCCACTTCTCATAACAGAAATACGCCGCCGCCAGCAGCAGCAGCACGCCGCTCAGATCCAGCAGATACATACATACGCCCCAAAAGGTGCGGTTTTCCACGATAAATCCGTAATAAAACTGCGTTTCCACGATATTCCCGTGAATAAACACTTTCGTCTGCAGCATGGACAGGACTACCGTGATCATAGCCATGACCAGATATTCCGTCCGGTCCGTAGAAAGCAGCGCCATCACAAACAGGATGCAGAGCACCCCGATCACCATGGCGCCATTCCAGAATGCCAGCAGCCCCAGCAGAAGGCCGCAGTAAACGGCCTTGGGCATATCCTCACCAAAGAGCACTTCCCTATCCAGCAGGAGCGCCTTCCCCGGGCGCATGGTCTTCTCTTTTACCTTTTCCAGACGCCCAAACATTTTATATACATACGGCGTATAGAGCAGCAGCAGCAGAAAGACGGCGATCAGCGCAAAAAACAGATGCCTCTGGTTTGCAAACACTTTGAGGTTCCACAAGCCCCAGTCCTCTTTGGGCGTATAAGCAAAGAAAACATCCCTCTCCTTTAAGATCGTCCACACATCCTCACCCTCGGGGATCTCACTTAAAAAACGCGGCAGGCTGGGCGAACTGTGAAATACCGTAAACAATACCGATAAGCCCCCTGCCATACGCCCCGCAAACAGTTTTGCCGCATACACATAGATGAGCATGCATGCCCCCAGCACGGAAAGGATGCTGGAAATATTCATCGCGTGGTCTATGCGCATTCCCAGATATTCCAGATTGCCGATCAGAAACTGGTACATGAAATGGTACCGGATATCCCCTGCCACGAAATGTGAATACTGCGTCGGAAAATTATTCCCGAAGGAAAATGACCGGATCATGCCCAGATGCACGGCAAAATCGCTGAAGATCGACATGCCCACGCGCAAAATGCCGTCCTCGATCCTGAAAGTGCCGTATTCCAGTTTTTTAAAAAAGAAAGCGAGCACGGTCACAAGGATCACTTCCGGCAGCCACCATTTCCGGCGCCCAAATAACCATGCCGCGGCCTTCCTGAAAGAACGCGCCTGTTTCCCCCTGCCTTTTTTCCGAACCGCCCGGATCCCAAAGATCAGGTTGGCCGTTATGGCGAGCCCCCATACCAGTGCGTTTGCCGCAGTCAGCGGATGCCTTTCCGCCGGATCCCTCCATTGGAAAAAACAGGCCGCGGCATAAACCAGCCAGGTGACCGCCACCGTCCCTGTCACATACCAGACGGGAAAAGCAACCATAAAGAAAGGAAGGTCTAACGTTTTTCCCCCGTAACTGCGCTTTCCCAGTTCCCGGTATGCCGGATAAAGGACCGTAACGATCGTCCTGCCCGTCAAAAGACACAATAAAATATATGCGATTCCCAGTATGCCCATCCGATCACTCCTGTAAAAACCAGCCACGCCGGCAAGGATCCATCATTACATTTCAGCGGTAAATATACAGTATGTAATCCCGGAATGCTGCCAGCGCACTCTGCGGGATCCTGCATATGCAGACCTGCACCTGCCTTCCGTCAATCTCGGCCTGATCCCACTCCGTGACTGCCATGCCGCTGTTCTGTATATCTTCTATGATCCCCTGCAACTGATCGCTGTATTCCAGGGCGATCAGCAGATCTTTTTCCGTGACCACATACTCCTGCATGGTCCGCTTCATGCAGTCCCGCAGATCCTCTTCCCCTTTGCTGATATACGGGAAATCATCAAACAGGCGCAGGATCTTCCGGTCTCCGAAAGGTTCCAGAAACGCGTGGATATGCGCATAGGAAGTCCGTGTCGCCGCCAGCAGGTCATAATCCGTCTCCGTTTGCGGTCTGCAAAACTCATCCTTCTGCATGCCAAAATCCGCATCCTCCGCGCCCGCCGCCAGATCCTGAAAATAACGGCATACCGCCAGATCCTGGTGCTGCATCAGATACTGGCCATCCGGCGTTTTGCTCAGTTTCCATAAGTACCGCACCGGCTGTACCAGCAGCAATGCCGCCAGCAGCCAGGCAAGCGCCCTGCCAAACCATTCCTTTGGCAGTCTCTTCCGCAATACACGTTCTCCCTGATCTATCGCGGATGCCATCAGCACCGCCATCACCGGCGCGGCAAGCAAAATGCGAAAATCGTATGCTGTTGTCACGCAGTTGCCCGCCAGCGGGATCAGGCACATCAATACCGGAAAAACATGTTTCCGCCATAACGAAACCACCATTCCCGCAAGGACCGGCACTGCCATATACCACGTCAGTACCGGAAAGCCGGAACTGAACTGTCTGTTCCCGCTGTACTCCGCAAACATCGTTTCCCGCAAACAGACCAGGTTGTCCTTTAAAACAACAAGCCCCTCCGTTTTCAGCCGTTCCAGAAACTCCCCAAACAGATCAGCCTCCCGGATACGGTACAGTTCCCCATGTGTCCAGATATAAGCGTATAACGGCGCCGCAGCCGCCGCATAGCCTAAAAGTACCGTCAGCAAAACCGCTCCGTACCGGTGCATGAACTGCTTTACCCTGCGCCGGCCCATGACCGCACAGATCACGGCAGTCCCCAGCAGCCCCCACAGATACTGCTTTCCCATGACCGCGCTTTCCATGGTAAAGCCAGCAAAGATACCGCCCACGATCCCATAACAAAGCGTTCCGCAAGCGGAACGCTCACGCCGGGCGCGGTTGCCGAAGGCAGCGTTTTCCTCTCGCGCGAGTGAGCATTCCGCCCGGAGGGCTTTTTGCTTTATGAAAATTCCAGAGGAATTTCCTATAAAGTAAGAAAGTTTCTTCCCGCGAAACGCCCTGTAAATGCAGTACAGGGACACCGCCATCACCGGTGTACAGATCGCGTAGCGGTGTCCCATAAATACCTGCGTGTAATGCAGCGGAAAGAAATTCAGCAGGATCCCCGCCATAAAGCCGGCCAGGTCATCTTCCAAAAGGTCTGCCGCCCACAATCCCGTAAACAATACCGTGACATAGCCCAACAGCACCAGCGCCATATTAAACACACGCATGTTATACCCAAACAGGCGGAATAAAACAGAGACATAATAATGAAACAGCAGTTCCCGGCTGATCCTGCCTACCGTGTCATCCCAAAAGATGATCTCGAAACAGTCACCCCGGAAGCATTTCTGCTCCGCAAAATAAATGTCCCAGGCCGCGTCATCAAAAAGCCCGTAATCATTCCATGGCGCCGCTGCATAATTCCACAAATGGCTGATAAAATAGACCACTGTCAGCAGCAAAAACAAAACCGCTTTTTTCTTATTCAGGTTTTTCCATCTGTCTGCCAGTGTATCCTGTTTTTCCCTGAAAAAAGCCGCGAAAAGACAGAACATGGAAAGCAGCCAGAAATACCCCGCCGGGAAATTATTCGGCCGGACGCCCTTATAATACAGGAATGTAGACAAGAAACAGCAGAGCCCCAGAAAAACCGCCAGATGCAAAGACCGTACAGACCGGATCCCCTGTCTCATTTCTTTCCCAAGTTCCGAAAGGAAAGCCTTGCCTGCTTTCATTTACCGCGCGCCTCCGTCCGGATGGATCAGTCTTTTCTCCAGTCCGTACCATTCCGCTATCTGATCGTACAAGCCCATCAGCGCGATGCCGCTTTTTGTGATATGATATCCCTCACCATCCGCATCCTGCTCGATCGTACCGGTGACTGCCTGCTCATGGAAACGCTTGGAAAAAGCGCCATACTCATTCACATAGCGATCCACAAAGATCTCACCGATCTGCTCCTCCGTAAAACTCTCATCCGCATGATCCGTCATATAGCCCAGCATAAATACCGAGATCGACCGCTCCGCCGTGACCGGCAGGTGTGTAAAGATCACCACATGCACGCAGCAAAACCCGGCAAACAATAGCAGGATATCCCGCCAGGTGATCAGTTTTTTCCATATAAAATGCTTTGCGAGAAACATGAGCGCCGCGGCCACCACGCCCCAGAAAAAGATGAGTGCCAGCCCCCTGTAAAAAAACACATCCACGCCTGCAAACAGGGGCGTATGGAAACATACCACATACATTACAGTGCCGAACAATACCAGCACCGCATAGATCAGAACCAGTTTAAAAAAATCCTTCACGGTCACGATTTGCCTCCCCAAAATAAAAACCGTGCGGCATTCCTCGAACCAAACCCATGCGCGCTGACCGCACAGCCAACTCCACCCAGGCACCCTCACGGCACATACGAATTCCCGCTTAGTGCTGCTGTGTTCCCACCCTGACACGGTTCACAGGCACGCATTGCGTAAGACCCGGATTTCAACATCGCTTATGCGGGGCTGCCACACAGGCAAAAGCCCTCAAAACACCATCACCCCCACTAAAGCGGATTGTGGGTACAAGGCACCGCTAACGCCCCGGCTGCACGGCTTATATAGTATAGCGGACTTTACCCCTGTTTGTCAACCATGGGATTCTTAAGCCGCTTGCGAAGACCACTGAAAAATTCCGTCAGGATCTTACTGCATTCCTCTTCACAGATCCCGCGCGTCACCTCGGCCTGATGATTAAATTCCTGCATCTGCAGCATATTTAATATAGAGCCCGCACATCCTGCTTTCGGATTCATGCATCCCATCACCACACGATCTACTCTGGCCTGCACGATCGCGCCGGCACACATCTGGCAGGGTTCCAGTGTGACATACAGTGTACAGCCCTCCAGCCGCCAGTCACCGATCACCTTGCCGGCCCTGCGGAGCGCCGTGATCTCTGCGTGGGACAGCGTGCTTTTATCCGTATTCCGCCGGTTATAGCCGCGCCCGATGATCTTTTCCCCATAAACGACCACGCAGCCGATGGGCACCTCCCCCAGTTCTGCCGCTTTCTTCGCCTGCTTCAAGGCTTCCTTCATATATTTTTCGTCCAGCGCCGCCTGCCGGAGCGCCTCTGCCTCCGCCGCCTTCGCCTTCTCCGCCCTGCGCCTCGCCCGGCGCTCTCTCATTCCTGCCATAGTTTCTATATGCAAAATCAAGTATATACGTTATAATGTTCAATATGATCCATCAGCAGTATAATTATATAATATACAGATACTGCTGTCAAAAAGGAGTATACCATGCGCATCGGCGGCCTTTTATCAACTACATTACTGGATTATCCGGGCAAACTGGCCTGCACCGTCTTTACACAGGGCTGCAACATGCGCTGCCCTTACTGCCAGAACGGCAGCCTGGTATTGCCGGTATGCTTTGAAGCGCCTCTGGACGAAGAGGCCGTTTTAGCAAAGATCCAAAAGAGGGCCTCTGTACTGGAAGGCGTATGCGTCAGCGGCGGGGAACCCACGCTGCAGCCGGACCTGGCCGGATTTCTGAAAAAAATAAAAGCCCTGGGATTATCCGTGAAACTGGATTCCAACGGCTCCCGCCCGGATATCCTGGAAAAACTCCGCCAGGACGGCTTGATCGATATGGTCGCTATGGATATCAAATCCTCCAGGATACACTATGCGGCCGCAGCCGGCCTGCACGCCGCAAGCCGGGATCACGAAAACCTTTTGCAGCCTTATGAGGAAAGCATTGATTTCCTGATGCACAGCGGCATTGCTTATGAGTTCCGCACCACGCTGGTAAAGGGGCTCCATACCCTTGATGACATGAAGGATATCTCCGAATGGATCGCCGGCGCAAAGGCTTATTATCTGCAGTCCTATGAAGAAAGCGCCAATGTCATTTCGCTGCTGCAAAAGAAAAATGCGCCATACAGCGCATTTTCGCCATCAGAACTGGAAATTTTTTTGGAAACTGCCGCAAAAAACGTCCCCTCGGCAGCCCTGCGCGGTGTGACTCCATAAAATAACCGGATCCCCGCGCTGCTTTCTGAACAGTTACTCCCCGTTTTCCTTATCCCGCGTTTCCAGATACCGTTCTGCCAGCAATGCCAGTTTCAGTGTCATGGCATCGTCAAATCGCCGGATGTCCAACCCTGTCTTTTTCTGCAGTTTCTCCAGATGATACACCAGTGTATTACGGTGCATGAACAGATCCCTGGCCGTTTCGGAAATATTCAGGCTCTTTTCAAAAAACTTATTGATGGTCTGCTGCTCTTCCTCAGACAGGTTCAGTTTCCGCTTTTCCCCGAAATACTCTTCCAAAAACGCTTCGCAGTCCTCTGTTCCCAGGCTGTACATCAGTCTGCCGATTCCAAGTGATGAATACGCGGCAGTCAGCCGTTCTTCATAAAAGGCGCGCATGATCTGAAGTGTACGCGCTGCCTCCCGGTCCGCGCGCAGCAGTTCTTCCGGTCCGTTCGCCACATCACTGTAACCCACACGCACCTTTTCCATCAGTTCGGTATTGATCATGCTGACGATCTGCTCCGCCGTTTCCTTTGCCTGCGCCGCGGTCTTTTTCTGCGCCGGCACATGCAGCAGGCGCAGCATGTTTTTCCCGCCATCCGCCAGTACCGCCTTTTCCGGCTCCGAATAGATCTGTCCCAGCAGTTCCCTCGCTTCCTCCGGATAGGCGGTTTCGATATGATAAACGATCCATTTTCCGTCCGCCGCGATCCCAAGCGCTTTCGCCCGGTGTGCTACGGCCGCATTGTCAAAACGGATATCCCCCTGCAATAATTCAAGAAAAAACTGTTCTGCGCTGTCTTCTTCCACAGCCGCCATGATATAGCGTATCTCTTCTGCACCGATGCGCCCCTGCTGTTCCAGTTCCGTTAAAGACGCCCTGATCCTCTCCGGCAGATTCATACCCTGCATCTCCCTCTGTATCCTTCTTCAAAAAAAGCCGTTTTCACGGCTTTCCTGATCCCTTCGTTGTCATATTCATTATAGCATATCGATATTGCCTTTTCAACTTTCCTAAAATATATAGTAAACGACAAAACTATTTTCGTTTTGTCGTTTACTGCGCCGGATTTTGGCCGCTGAAAGCGGCATATTTCCTTACAAAATCCGTGCGCATCCTCGCGGAGCGTTATAGTAAGCGCAATTACTTATTGCGCTTA
>JAFUUX010000175.1 GCA_017471325.1 Lachnospiraceae bacterium
AAACGACAAAACTATTTTCGTTTTGTCGTTTACTGCGCCGGATTTTGGCCGCTGAAAGCGGCATATTTCCTTACAAAATCCGTGCGCATCCTCGCGGAGCGTTATAGTAAGCGCAATTATTTATTGCGCTTACTATAAAAGTTTAAACAGCAAAAAAAAACGCTTGCAAAAATCCGGCAGGCGTTTTATAATAACGCCAGAGAGGTAAGTGGCAGTTAGAAAAGGAGCGAGGAGAGGAGGAAGCCTGCATGAGTGATATTTTTATCCATACGAACAGGCCGGAGGATATGGTGGAGATTGCAAGAGGCGTGGAAGAGAGGGAGGATTATGAAGATCCGGAGCGGGCGGATTTCTATTACTGGGTGATGTACAGGGCAGAAGAAGATGTGGAAGAGTATGATGAGGAGGCAGAGAATTTTGTGGTGGTGGGGACACGGACATATTATGAAGTATGGTTTGATGATGAATGGAGTGCAGATTTTGAGAGCATCTATGAGGCAAAACAGTTCATTCATGAATATGAGCGGATCGTGCCCTATGATGATTTCTTTTACAGCGGCAGTTGCGCATGGATTTTGTAAGGAATTTGTTGCTTCGCAACCAAAATCCAGCGCTGCAAACGAGCAAAAGTAAAAATACTTTTGTTGTTTGCTGTATTTTTGACCGCGGTATGAGCAGTTTAACCGGTTTACGCGGAAAGACGGATCCCCGGCGAAGGGGATAGGAAGGAATACGGGAGATGTTTTACTTATTCAGGGACACGGAACAATACCGGGCGGAGTGGCTGTCAAAGAAGGACAGACAGGGGGATTTAGGGGAGTATTATATCAACAGGCGATTTCAGGACGTCTACGGAGTGGAGCCTGTAGGGAAGGAAAAGGATGCGCTGGCGTATCTGGCACGGATCACAAAAGGGGCATATAGAAGATGGACGGCAAAGGGAAGCGCAAAGGGGAAGACCAGGTGGCTGTATGAATGCTGGTGCCGCGCCCTGAAGGAATTGGCTGCTGAACTGAAAGAGCCGGGAACGAAGAGCGGCCGGCACATGGAGATCCTTTTGGATTTTCTGGAGAGGGATTTTTCGGAAAAGGCTATGCGCATAGATGATGATCGGGAGGCAGAAGCGGCGATGGTGCGGCTGGTGGGCAGATGCAGACGCATACGGCTGATGCATGACAACGGGCAGAAAAAAACAGGACGGGAAGAGACAGTAAAAAATGCGCGGTGGAACGCGGAGGAGATGCAGCCGCGTCAGATCAAAGCTTACCTGGACCGCTTTATCATCGGGCAGGAAGATGCCAAGCGCACCATTTCGGCAGCAGTCTATGCGCATGGCGTGCGGCTGCGGCATCCAAAGGAGAAGTTTCCCGGAAATACCGTACTGCTGATCGGACCTTCCGGCTGTGGGAAAACGGAGATCATGCGGCGGATCAGGGAACTGACAGGCCTGCCGGTCGCGTTTACCGATGTTTCCACGCTGGCACCGGCCCAGTGGGGGTACAAGCGGCAGATCGAGGATGTGCTGCTGATGCTCTATGAGGCTGCCGATGGGGATATGGAGAGGGCAGAGTGCGGGATCGTCTTTATGGACGAGTTTGATAAACTGCTGCAGCCCATGTTCAGTGCTTACAATATGGATATGTCGCAGGAGATACAGGCGCAGATGCTGACGATACTGGAAGGGAGCAGTATAGAACTGAAATATGGTGACAGCCTGATGATGATGGATACTTCAAATATCCTGTTTGTACTGGCAGGAGCGTTTAGCGGGATCAGTGAGTATATTCACACGGATAAACTGGAAAAGATCCATGCAAGCGGGCATATCGGTTTTGGAGGAGTGCCGGCGCTCAAGGAATGGGACAGGATCACGAAAGCGAACATCAATCATGAGGTGCTGATCAGTTACGGGATGAAGCGTGAACTGGCGGGGCGTATCTCGCAGGTGGCGGTCATGGAGCAGTTATCCGAGGAAGCGCTGATCCGCATTTTAACGGAGGCGGAGGATAATATGCTGGCGCGTTATCAAAGGGAGGCGGAGCTGATCTGCGGTACAGGGTTTATCATGGGGCAGGATGTGATCCGCAGGATCGCCGGAGAGGTGCGGGAGGATGAAACCGGGGCAAGGGCGCTGTATGGGAAACTGCGGGAACTGTTCAGGGATATGCTGTATGAACTGCCGGACCGGAAATGCGTGGATGGCATAGAGATCAGGCCGGACAAAACAGTGACGATCCTTGGGGATATGTCATAAAAGGAAAGAGGGGGGATGGGATGGAACTGCTGAATACCGTATTGATTGAAAAAGAACAGAGCAGGATCCTGCAGAAAAGCATGAAGAAATATGAGCAGAGGGAAAAGCCGTTTTCGAGGCCGCATCATGTGTGGAGATACCTGCGATACGTCCTGCATTATATACATGATCTGGCAGATCATACGGAAGCGCCATATTATGAGGATTTTCTTCGGATGGCAGCTGCACATACGGTTACGGACGGCAGGGTGGATGCGGTGATCCTGGCGGCAGAAGAGGCGAAGCAGGATTATCCGGGGGATGAACTGCTTCAGGAAGGACCGGAGATCCTTCGGGCAATGTCGGAACGGGATATGGAGGAGGTGATCGCGTTTCTGGAATGGGACATTTACCATGACCGTTTGGCAAGTGACCCGGAAAGATATTTTGGCCTGCTGTGGGGAATCAGGATATATTGCACGGAGGATGAGAAGAAAAAGCAGTATCTGGAAAGCAGAAGGCAAAAGTATCAGCTGGAGGATTTTCGCGGGAAATGTGCGGCATTTCTGAAGGAATACACACCTTCACGGATCAAGGCGTATCTGAACCGCTTTATCATCGGGCAGGACGAGGCAAAGCGCAGTGTCAGCCTGGCGGTGTATAATCATTATCTGCGGATCTGTCATCCGCAGGAGAAACTGGTGAAACCGAATGTGCTGCTGATCGGGCCGACCGGCAGCGGCAAAACAGAGATCATACGGCGGATGAAGGAACTGCTGAATGTGCCTGTGGTGATCGGGGATTTCAGCCGTGTGGTCGGTTCGCAGTGGAAGGGGCGCAATAAGGAAGAGATCCTGGCGGAACTGCTGATGCAGGCAAAGGATGTCGCGCTGGCAGAGTGCGGGATCGTCTTTATTGATGAATTTGACAAACTGGTTTCCCGGGATGAAGCGCGCGGGGGGATGATCAAGGATGAAGTGCAGGGGCAGATGCTGGGCATGCTGGAAGGAACGGCGCTGGAAATTCCCGGTCCGAATGATACGGATATACGCGTCACGCTCAATACGAAGAATATTTTATTTATCTGTGCGGGGGCATTTGACGGGCTGGAAAAGGTGGTTGCGGAGGACAGCGTGATCCGGGAGCAGGGCTTTGGCATGAGCAGGCATGAGAAAGTTCTGGAACTGACACCGGAAAATGTGAAGACAGAGCATCTGATCAGGTATGGATTTAAGGCGGAACTGATAGGGCGCTTTGCAGAGATCAGTGTTTTACAGAAACTGGACCGGGAGCAGCTGCGCAGAGTATTTGAAGAACCGGAGGAATCGGTTTTTCAAAAGTACAGAAACCTGTTCCGCCTGGGAGCAGGGAAGGAGTTGCATTTTACGGAGGAGGCCGTAGAGGTGCTTTTGGATCGGCTGGAGGAACTGAAGGTCGGTGCCCGCGGACTGAATGTGATATTGCATGAAGTCCTGGATAAAAAACTGTTTGAAGCCCCGGAACTGACAGGGGATATTGTGATACAGGCGGAGGATATCAGGGAAGCCTGATATACGGCAGCAGGGACGGAGGAGAAGAAGATGGAAAAGTTTAAGGCCTTTGGCAGAGAGATCACGGTTTCGGATGAGGACATGCAGTGGATCCTGGATAACGATTCGTTTTTGAACCAGTACCGCTGCGAATACTATCTTGGTGTTTTCTTTGGAGATGAGTGGAATAAAAAGAATACTTTGGACAAGATCCGCGATAAGTCCGATGAATACTTATCACAGGCGGTGGCCGAAACAGCAAAGAAGATGATCCGGGAGGAGATAGAGGGCAGGGGCACACCCTTTGTGCGGAAGGAAGTACTGTGCAAAGCACTGCGGGAGGTATATGATGCGTGGCGGTTTACCGGCAGGGAAGCGGGGGAGGAAGCCTATGCAGGGATGAGCCTGTATGGGCGTGAGACAGTTCCCTTTGCGGAGTTTCTGCATGCTGAAGAGGATGTGGAACGATTGTTTCAGCATTATTACGTAGAGCATGTGCGCGAGGAACGTTATGACGATTTTTTCAGAAGTGATCGGCTGGAACTTGAGGATCGCTGCGGGCTGGCAGAGTTTAATGCGAGAAGGGTTGTGGAAGGCTGCTGGGATGATGATTTTATTCATTGGGAAGATTGGGAGGAGGCGGATGAGCCGGGCAGCAAACCGCTGGAGGACATACTCCGGCTGGATGTGATGCGGTCGGAATACTGTGCAAAAAAACGTCTGTGGATCGGGGGGACAAAAGAGACCGTGGTCATTTATTTTTATGGTCGTGATTCTCAGGAATATGATAAAATACTGACACTGAAACGCAGGACGGGGGCAGAGGAGGACTGGAATCCGGAATCCTTATGGCAGCAGCCGGAGGAACCGGCGCACTATCATTTTCACAGGGAAGGGGATGCGTTTTTTCTGGAAAATGAAGATTACAGGCTGACCTTTGCAAAGCCGGAACTGGAACCGGACTTTGTCTGTGAAGGTTTTCTGGATAATATCGAAAAAGCGGATTTTAGTTATCATCTGTTTGTGGGAGAGAAGGGGAACAACGGAGAGGTTTATGATGAAACGGAATATTATATGTGGGGATATGAGGGATATACGCTGTGCGGTCTTGTGTGGCTGCTGCGTTCCATGCTGTATATGCCGGCGGGCATACCCGGTACTGCTGTGAACAGTCAGGTGGAGAGATGGACCGAGACCACGAGGGATTATGCTCTGGTGGATCGCGAGGATCATTATGGCGATATTTATACTGTGACAAAATGGGAATGGGAGAAAACAGAGACACGTTTTGATATCCTGTTCAGCCAGAGGGAAAGCAGAACAGAGGAGGAATTTGAAGAAGGAAGGGAATGCCCTGAATCGTGGTATGAGCAGGGAGGGTATCGTTCTTTCCAGATCTGCGGCCTGCGCAGGGCGGATGTAATGGAACTGCTGAAGTGCCTGGAAGCATTTCTGGACTTTGCCTGGAAGAAATATACGGAGGAAGGACTGCATCAGATCTTCCGGATTCCCTTTGACAAGAGCAAAAGCATGGAAATCTATGGCTGTGCGCAGGAACTGATGGAGAAAAAGAAGGGAAAATACTGGAAACTGACCTTCCGCTTATGGCATTCGCAGTATGATGATTGTTTCGAGGATGATCTGCCTTGGGGTGAAAAGGAAACCTGGCAGGCTGTGGTCGTGGAAAAACTGAAAGAGCGGGGATTCCTTTGGGACAGAGCGGGAGAGTATATTAATTTTGAAAAACCGGAACTGTCCTATGCGGAAGTGCGGGAACTGCTCGGACAGCTGGCGGAGGAAACATGGGTGCGCAAGTATATCCGCAGTATCGATCTGCGTAATTTTTCCTATCGCAAAGATGGCGGTTACGAGCGCATTTTTGCAGAAGAGAAAAGTGCCGAAAGCGCAAAGAACGGTGCCGGTGATATCGATTATGAAGTGCCGGAGGAACTGCTTGCGCGCATCCCGCTTTATTTTTACCAGGCGATGATGGGGGAACTGATCTCCGTCTTTGGGTTTGAGCAGGGGAAATACATGATGACTGCGCAGAACGATACAGGCAAGGAAGGGGATGAGTACTTTGAGATGTCTGCCGGCTCGGTCGGCTGGGCAGACGCTTTTTTCATGGCCTGCAAAAAACTGGATATGATGTGGCTGTGGGAATACCGGAACCAGCTGGAATGGTATGAGAGCGATGTTTTTGACGGAAAACTGGAGGCACTGACCGGGGAGTATTTCATCCTGGGAAAAGCCGGTAAGGGGGAGTCTTATTCTTCCTGTCTGAAAAAAATGGAAAAGCGTGAAAACAGTATAAAAACAGTATAAAAACAGTATAAAAACAGGAAAATAATGCTTGCATACAGGGAAGCGGATATGCTATTCCTGCTGAAGCAGAAATGCGGATGATGTGGATTCCCGAAAGAGAGTCCGCATTTTTTTTACAGGAACAGAACATTGATCGGATAGAAGTTGAAAGCCCGGCTTTTTTGTGGTACTATCTCTCAAGGAACTGTCAGCGCTTGTTTATGGAAAGGAACTGAGTTTGATTATGAAGATCGTAGTTTTGGCCGGAGGCACCAGCACGGAGCGGGAGGTATCGCTGATCTCCGGGACAGGGATCTACCGCGCGTTAAAGGCACGGGGGCATCAGGTGGTACTTTTGGATGTCTATCTGGGATTGGAAGAGGAAACGAAAGTTATCGAAGATATCTTTGCGGATCCCAGAGACTGGTCGGAAGGGATAGAGGCTGTCAAAGAGGTGAGTCCGGATCTGAAGGCCATCATGGCACTGCGCCCGGATGGGGAAAAGCATTTCTTTGGGCCGAACGTGATGCGGATCTGTTCCATGGCGGATGTGGTATTTATGGCGCTGCACGGCGCGAACGGAGAAGATGGGAAGATCCAGGCG
Organism: Lachnospiraceae bacterium; assembly: GCA_017471325.1. Lineage (GTDB taxonomy): Bacteria > Bacillota > Clostridia > Lachnospirales > Lachnospiraceae > NK4A136. The sequence goes on from JAFUUX010000175.1 coordinate 6,671, forward strand.
GCTTTTGAGTTAAACGGCATCCCATATACGGGAACGGATCATCTGAGCAGCGCGATCTGCATGGATAAGGGGATCACGAAAGATCTGTTTTTGGGCGGCGGGATCCCCACCCCTAAGGGTTTTAGCGTGCGTCTGGGTGAACCGGTGGGAGAAGTGGAGTTTCCGGCGGTGGTCAAGGTGAGCAACGGAGGATCTTCCGTGGGCGTGTATATCGTACAGAACCGGCAGGAACTGGAAGAAGCGCTGGTCAAGGCGAAAGACTATGATGACTATGTGGTGATCGAGCAGTTTATCCAGGGGCGGGAGTTTACCTGCGGACTGATCGACGGCAGGGCGCTGCCGCTGGTGGAGATCACACCACTGGAAGGCACCTATGATTACAGGAATAAGTATCAGCCGGGGAAAACCAAAGAGACCTGTCCGGCAGAACTATCCGAAGAAAAAACAAAAGAGATACAACGGACGGCGGAGCGTGCCTGGAAGGTGCTGCGCCTGCGTTCCTATGCCCGTATGGATTTTATGATGGCGGAGGACGGCGCGATCTACTGTCTGGAGGCAAATACACTGCCCGGCATGACGCCGATCTCGCTGCTGCCCCAGGAAGCGGCTGCGGTAGGGATGGACTACGGGGAATTGTGTGAAAAACTGATCGAGGTATCATTAAGATAGGGCTGCATACGCAGTGCCGTGGTGAAGGGAAACAGATGAAGGGACTGACATTAAGCAATCTGGAAAAGGCGTGTGGCGGAACGCTGTATTATGCCAAAAAAAAGACGCAGGAGGAGGCAGCCTGCGTGGTGATCGATTCCCGCAGGATCGAAGCGGGGGGTGTCTTTATCGCAACAAAGGGAGAGCGGGTGGACGGACATAGTTTTATCCCGCAGGTCTTTGAAAAAGGCGCTATGGCGGTGGTCTGTGAACAACTGCCCGAACAGCCTTACGGTCCCTGTATTTTGGTCAAGGACAGTTTCCGGGCGCTTACGGCGATCGCGTCTTTTTACCGGCAGCAGCTGGACTGTACGATCGTGGGCATTACCGGCAGCGTGGGCAAGACCAGCACGAAAGAGCTGATCGCATCGGTGCTGCGCAGCGGCTATGAAACCTGCAGTACGGAGGGGAACTTTAACAACGAGATCGGCGTGCCGCTCACGATCCTGCGGATAAGGGAGCAGCACAAGTATGCGGTCGTGGAGATGGGCATCAATCATTTCGGGGAGATGACCAGGCTTTCGGCGATCGTAAAGCCGGATATCGCAGTACTGACGAATATCGGGGACTGTCATCTGGAGGCGCTGGGTGACCGACCGGGGGTATTGCGGGCCAAGACAGAGATCTTTGCTTCCATGAATGCGCAGGGCACGGTGGTCATAAACGGCATGGACGATCAGCTCTGCACGATCGGGGAAGTGAACGGAAAGCGGCCGATCCGGTATGCGCTGCAGCCGGAGGGCTGTGCGGATGGTAAGGAGGCGGCCTATACGGCAGAGGTCGCGGCGGAAGGTGCTCTGGAAGGCAGTGATGTGTGGATCAGCGGACCGGATGGCCTGCGGTTTCAGGCACATGTGCCCCTGCCGGGCAGACATATGGTGCTGAATGCACTGGCGGCTACGGCGGTGGGGTGTCTGGCCGGCTTAAATGCGGAACAAATCAAAAAGGGGATCGAAAGCGTGCAGGCGGTAGGCGGCCGGAGCCGGATCGTTTCTGCCGGGGCATATACGCTGATCGATGACTGTTACAACGCAAATCCCACTTCGATGCGTGCGGCGATCGATCTGCTGTGCCGTGCGAATGGCCGGAAAGCGGCTGTATTGGGCGATATGTTTGAACTGGGTGCGGAGGAACTGGCGCTGCACGCGGGGGTAGGCCGGTATGCAAAAGAAAAAGCCGTGGATGTGCTGCTGTGCGCGGGGAAACTTTCGGAAGCGATGGCAGAGGCGGCGGCAGGCATGGAGGTGTATCATTTCGCATCGACAGAGGAACTGCGGGAACATGCGGCGGAATATCTGCAGCCGGGGGATACCGTATTGATCAAAGCGAGCCACGGCATGCATTTTGAGCAGATCGTGGAGCATCTGACGGCGCAGGATCACAGAAAACCTTAACAGGACAGCGCCGCCGTCCCGCGGCAGTTCTTAAGGATCCGGTACAGGATTCCCGGAACAGTTCCTGAAAGGTTCAGACCAGTTCATGGTTCTTTATATACGCTTCCGTCATACGGGAGCGCACCAGTTCCGGCAGGTTCCTGCGCTCTTCGCGGCTCATGGCGGCGACATCCACGGGCGGCAGATATTCGATCACCACATGTGTCGCTTTGATGAACGGCAGGTGATCCTCAAAGATAGCGGAGGTATTGTTCAATACGACCGGTACGATCTTGCAGTTGCTCTTTTCCGCGATCTTAAAGGAGCCTTTGTGAAATTCCAGCAGGGGCTCTGCGGTCTTGTTGCGGGTACCCTCGGGAAAGATGGCAATGGAGATGCCCTTCCGGATGCGTTCCGCGCAGGTGTTCATGGACTGCATGCCTTTGCGCAGGTCTTTGCGGTCCAAAAGTTCACAATATAGCAGTTTCATCCACCAGGTCAGCGTAAGGTATTTGCCCATTTCCTTTTTGGCAACATAGCCGGTAGGACGCGGCACCCTCGGATAGGTCAGTACGACATCAAAGATGCTGTGGTGGTTCAGGATATACAGTACGGGCTCGTCCTTCGGAACATTTTCCTCCCCGAGCACGGTGGCCTTGATACCGGAGAGCACGATCACGAAACGGAAAGCGGAACTGACGATCGCGAGGCTCGCCCTGTCTCTGGTCTGCCGGCTGAACAGGCCGATCAGCAGCATGATGGGCTGCAGGATCAGCGAGACCAATAAGAATACGACAACAACAATGGCTGCGATTATGATACGGATCATGATTTATACCTCTGCACTGTATAAGATATACTATGGCAAACGGGAGCATTTACCGCGTTTACGATAGAACTTCTGCATATACCGCGCGGTATGACATACAGGATCCCGTTTATACGCGCAAACGAAATGCACTGCCGTTTCTGATCTCTGACTGCGCCGGTATACAGTCTTAAGGTAGCATAAATCATCTGACTTTGCAAGTGACGGCAGCAGGAACGATCATGCGCGGCCGCGTGCCGATGGTCAGACCGCGGGACTGCAGCATAAGCCGGAAAAAAGGCAGAACAACCGTGGATACTATTCACAGTCGAATCGCGCACTTGCTACTAACGTATGCAGTCCTGCTAAGTTCGCTACGCTCTCTAAGCAGGAACTTGTATGCGCGATTACGACCCAAAACATTCCGGGAGAGAAGGGTTTTGCCCATCGCCGCAGG
>JAFUUX010000176.1 GCA_017471325.1 Lachnospiraceae bacterium
ACCAACACTGAATCAACCTTTATTCTGAATGATGTAGATATTCAGTATGCGGAGGAAAATGATTTCTTTTTGAAATGTACAGGAAACAGCAATGCACGCGGCTGGGGCAGCAGCGGTGCGAATGGTGCGGACTGCAGTTTTACCGCCATTGATCAGGAAATGGAAGGCAATGTACTCTGGGATTCAATCAGTGAACTGGATTTCTATATGACCGGATCCAGTACATTGACCGGAGCATTTCAACAGGATGAGAGCAATGCCGGGAATGGCGGCGACGGATATGCGTCACTAAATATTGATAAAAATGCGTTATGGATTGTAACAGACGACAGCACACTGACAAGCCTGAACTGTGCAGGAACAATCAAAGATACAGAAGGAAAATCTGTAACAGTCAAAGGAACAGATGGAACCGTCTATGTACAGGGAGACAGCAGCATAACGATCACTGTTGATAATTATTCAGATGAAGCCGGTATGGACGGAATGTCAGAGGCAACTGAGTGGAATGATTATGTGGTAGAATTTCCGGTGAATTAACTAGTCTAAAGGGGGTTTTTAGTGAGTTCGCGCGCAGCAAATATATTCATCGTCCGCGTCGCAAAATACCCATCGAACCTGAGACTAAGTGTCCGTAGGTGCGCGGCCTGTTCGTTATAAGCGCAACTCTCAGCCCGCGCACTGACTTCCACTAAGTCTCAGTTTCTCCGGATATTTTTCCGCAAGGCGCGTCCGTATGAATTATGATTTGCTGCACGCTTACACATTGGTGGCGCGGCAAACGGCCGCTGTTTACGGTATTGTTTCATATTGCGCGGCCGCAGGGCGCAGGTGAAATCGATGCTGCTTAGTCTTTTAAGACAGTATCCTTTTATATACCTGCTAGAACGTATAGCGCAATAATATGTCTGCAGCGACTGTGTAAGCCGTACGGCAAAGTATGTATCCTCGCCGCGACTTGCATGGAAAATACCGGAGAAACGGATGCTTAGATGATGTTAGTGTGCCGGCTAAGAGTGCTCCTCTATCACGAATCGGCGGCACACTTACAGAATCTTAGCATGTGGTTCGATGGTATTTTCGCGGAGCGGGCGAGGTACATCTTTGACGGACGGCGTAAATAGAAACAACTCACTTAAAGCCCCCTTTAGAACATTTAGATATGCGAGGAGAACAAACAATGCCAAACGAAGAATTTAAAGCAGAGATGAATGGATTTTCCAATATTGACCACGTGATCGGCGTTGTCAGCGGCAAGGGCGGCGTCGGCAAATCGATGGTAACGGCTTCACTGGCAAATGCGCTGGCTGCACAGGGATATCGTGTCGGTATTCTGGATGCGGATATTACCGGACCTTCGATACCGAAAATGTATGATATCCATGAACATGCCATGTCTGATACAAACGGTATTTATCCGGCAATCTCCGGAAACGGAATCGAGATCATGTCGACCAATCTGGTACTGGAAAATGAAGAGGATCCGGTTGTCTGGCGCGGACCGGTAATTGCCGGCGTCGTCAAGCAGTTCTGGACAGATGTTATCTGTGGCACATTGGATTATCTGCTGATTGATATGCCTCCGGGCACCGGTGATGTGCCGCTGACGGTTTATCAGTCACTGCCGATCGAGGGCGTTTTGATTGTTACTTCTCCGCAGGATCTGGTGCGCATGATTGTCACTAAGGCATTTAAGATGGCGCAGATGATGGA